>JAHFUH010000135.1 GCA_023265215.1 Acidobacteriota bacterium | reverse complement strand
TTGGTTTCGAGAAACGAGGGAAAAGAAAAGGAGGCGCTGACCAAAGGCTCTCAGGTTGTGGTGCAGTTAAGAAACGGCAATCAAGAATTTCTGATCGATGGCTTTAAAGCTTCCAATGATATGGCGCAAATCCTAAATCTTCTTTTCTCGTTATCAACGACTAAAACCACCGATGACGACATCTTTGGCACGAAAGATCGCAAGAAAATCGGCGATAATTGGCCTATCGACAATATCAAAGCTGCTGCTGATTTATTCGAAAATGCGGAAATTTATCCAGAATATGTCAAAGGAACAACGACGATTGAGAAAATGGTTGAGATTGACGGCGTAAAAAGCCTTCGCATAAGGGCAAATGTGGATATAACCGAAGTCATACCCAAATTGCCACCTGGATTAGCCGTGGAACAATCCGCGATATCCGCCACGTATTCAGGTGACTTTCCTGTCGACCTTTCTCTTGACTACTTGGGGGAGGAGATGGTTTTTTCATTCTCAGCAGAAGGTAGAGGCACCCCTGAGCCAGAAGCCCCTGAAGTCACTATGTCCATCAGAATGAAGCAGTCTCGCGAGGTAAAGCGTAAGCCGCTCTAGAGGCTCATCCGGAAACCGGGTTTTTAGCAGTTTGTCAAAACATAAGCCCTTTGTTTTCAATGTCGCTGTTTGCAAAAAACGGCTTTCCGGATGAGCCTCTAGAAGAAAAATGCATCTTGCTAAGAAGTTTGCTTCCCTTCCCATTTGCGGCTGCTCGTGGGCTCAGGTCATTATCCAGAGTCCTCAGGAGCTCCTCGCAGGAATTCGTTTGACTGGAAACCAAAACCCTATAGAATCTTGCACATCGAAACCAGCAGCGGCGCTGATGCTATGACAATCAGGGACTGGCAAGTCCTCGCAGCAGAGGCGGAGTTCATCGATTTTGAGGTCACCCGATGTCATGACGCTCACGCCGGATCAACAACGGACACCACAAACCTTTCATCCTCCGCGCTTGCCGGCCTGGGTGCCGCTGGCGCTGGCCGTAACCACACTCGGAGTGTTGTGGCCGACGCGTGATGGGGTGGCGTGGGGGCCCGCGTGGCTGTTGCCACAGCTCAACATGATTCTGGCATCCGCCGCGACGATCCTGGTGGCCGGGCTTGCAGCGCGGAGCGTGCTGGCAGGCGGCCGCTGGACGACCGCTCTTCTGGGCGCGGGTATGCTCGCATATGCAGCGGCGAGTGCGCTGGGCGGAATCAGCACGACGATCGGCCACACGGCCGAAGGAGTCGCCATTTTTAATCTCGGCGCCTGCTTCTCCGGCGCGTCGAATCTGCTAGGGGCGCTGCTTCTCTCCCGGGCCCGAGCTCGCGCATGGTGGTCGGCTGAACGTACGTTGTGGATATGCTATGGGGCGAGCGTGGCCGCGGTCGGTGCCGTGGCTTGGGCGGCGTATGGCGGGATGATCCCGCCCTTCTTCGCGCAACAGGTCCCGACGGATTTGCGACGTGCGGTGCTCTGCCTGACGACTGCGGAGTTTGGATGCGCATCGGCCGTGCTGCTGATGACGAACCGGCGATGGAAGTCCGGGTTCCTTGGCTGGTACGCGTTGGGATTGGCGTTAATGACCGTGGGGTTTGCGGGCGTCTCGGCCATCCGAACCATGGGGAGTCCGCTTGGATGGGCGGCCACCTTATCGATGTATGTCGGCTTGGGTTATCTGATCACTGCGGCGATCGGCTCCGTGCGCAAGTCGGGAAAGTGGAACATATCCTTCGGTCTATCCGAGTGGGATGGGCACGCTGCCATCCTCGACGACCATCTCCTCCGGATGTTGACGCCGCAGCGGCTCTGGTCGCTCCCGGCCGTCTGGCGGTACGCGCTTGCGGTCCTCTTCGTAGTCGCGGCGACGTCGCTGCGCTTGGCGCTTCTCCCCTCCATGGGTACGGTCGGCCCCTACAACGTGATTCTTATCGCGACAATCCTAGCGACGGTGCTCCTCGGCATCGGGCCCGGACTGCTGACCATGCTGCTGGGGGACATCGCGGTCGAAGTTTTCATAACGCAGTCGTTCCTCGGTCCATTCTCGGGGCAACCCATCGGGCGGCTGGCGGTCTCCGTAATCATCGGCGTCTTCGTCTGCTGGATCATGCATGCTATCCGCTTCTCCGAGATCCGGTCGCGTGAGAGCGAAGAGCGTTTGCGCGCTCTGTATGCCTCCATGACTGAAGGAGTTGCCCTGCACGAGATCGTCTCCGATGCAACGGGCAAGACGGCCGACTATCGGATTCTCGAAGTGAACCCGGCGTTCGAGAAGATTACCGGGATTTCGCGCGAGCAGGCCGCCGGTGCCCTCGCCTCCGGGCTGTACGGAACAGGCAAGGCCCCGTACCTCGACATCTACAGCAAGGTTGCTGATACCGGAAACCCGGTCGAGTTCGAGACCACCTTTGACCCCATGGGCAAGTGCTTCCATATTTCGGTCCTGTCACCAACAAGGGGCAGGTTTGCCACGGTGTTCCAGGACATCACCGAACGCAAGCAGGCGGAGGCGGCGCTGCGCGAAAGCGAAGTGCGTTTTCGGGCGCTCGCCGAGACTTCGCCTGTCGGCCTGAGCGTAACCTCGCTTGCCGGCAAGTTTCTTTACGTCAACACCGCCTATCAGGACCTCTTCGGCTATACTTTCGACGAACTGAAAACGATACCAGGAAGCCATGTGTACTGGAACCTGAACGACCGAAAAGAACTGCTGAAGGAGATGAATGAAAAGGGCTCGGTGCGGAATTACGAATTGAGGCTCAAAGACAGAAACGCGGCGCCGTTCTGGGCGCTGGCATCCGCCTCATTCATCGTTTTCGGCGGCGAGCAGGCTATCCTCGGTACCATTACAGATATCACCGGGCGCAAGCGGGCTGAGCAGGCACTGCAGGATCTGAATGATACCCTTGAACAGCGCGTGGCGGAGCGTACGGCGGAAGCGCTGCAACTGGCGGATCAACTCCGCGCGCTGGCCGTCGAACTGAGCCAGACCGAACAGCGCGAGCGCAAGCGTCTCGCCACAATCCTGCACGACCACATCCAGCAACTTCTCGTGGCTGCCCAGATGCATCTCAGCCTGGTCAAGCGAGCAGACAAGACGACTATTGAATCGGCCGTCCAGGGAGTGGAATCCATCATCAAGGAAGCGATTGAAGCCTCGCGCTCTCTAACGGTGGAATTGAGCCCGCCGATCCTGCACCAGGCCGGCCTGGTCGCCGCCCTGAGCTGGCTGGCCAATCGCCTGGAGGAGAAAAGCCTGTTCAAAGTTCGCGTCCGGGCCAATCTGGCGGACGAACCCGACTCCGAGCCTATGCGTTTCCTCCTTTTCGAATCGGTGCGCGAGCTTCTCCTCAACGCCGTCAAGCACTCCGGTGTTCACGAAGCCGACGTAACCATGGTGCGCTTGCCGGGGGGTTGGACGAAGGTCGTCATCGAGGATCGGGGCGCGGGGTTCGACCCCGGCACTCTGAAGTCCCGCAAGATCGGCGGCTTCGGGATGTTCAGCATTCAGCAGCGCCTGGCCCATATTGGCGGTCGCATGGAAGTCGAGACCGCGCCAGGGCGTGGCACTCGCGTGGTCCTTTCGGTCCCGGCCGGAGAAGAAGTCAAGGCGGCAGCAGAGCATGGGGCGGCTATCCCGGCGGCTTCCCCAGAAGCCGTCCGCGTCCTCGACCGAAGCAGCAGAATCCGCGTCCTGCTCGTGGACGACCATAAGATCATGCGCCAGGGGCTTTTGAGCATTCTGAATTTTGAGTCTGACGTAGAAATTGTGGGCGAAGCGGGAAACGGGATCGAGGCGGTGGACATGGCACGAAAGCTCGTGCCCGACGTCGTCGTGATGGATATCAACATGCCCGGCATGAACGGGATCGAAGCCACGCAGATCATCACGAAAGAAATGCCCCATGTCAGGGTTATCGGCCTGTCCATGCACATCGAGCCGGACTTGGCTATAGCCATGCAGAAGGCCGGCGCCGTCGGCTACCTCTCCAAGGGCGGACCGTCCGACGACTTGATCGCTGCCATACGCACGTGCATGCTCTCCACGCTGATGGCGTCCGGCTAGCCGGCTGCCATCTGTCTGTATCCGGACCTCAATCGATGCTGTTAACCATTTTGGACCTGACGGCAATTAAGTCGGCAGAAGAAACCATGGCCCGAGCGAAGGAAGAACTGGAGCAGCGCGTGGCCGAAAGGACGGCTGAGCTTGCTCAGCGGGCCCCAACCCAGCTTCAAGCCCTTACCGGCCAACTTACCCTGCGGAGCAGCGCTAGCGGAGCCGTCTGGCAAAGATCCTTAACGATCACCTTCAGCAATTACTTGTTGCCGCCAAATTTCGCACAGCGGTGCTTGGTAGAGGCGGAGATGAGCTGCTGAAGCAAGCCGCAAAGGAAGCCGAAGATCTGATCGATGAATCCATCGCCGCTTCTCGCAACCTGACTGCTGAAATAAGCCCCCCGATTCTGCAGGAGGCCGGGCTGAACGCAGGTCTGCAATGGCTGGCACGTCGAATGGCTGACAAACACGGACTGTTTGTGGATCTGGATATGGAAGAGCATCAGGCTCTGTCAGAACCGCTGAGGAACTTGTTATTTGAATCGGTTCGCGAGCTTGATTGAAAATATTGTACCCTTCGAGCTGAACGGAATCCATTTTCATATTTCTTTCGCCCATAATAACTACCCCCGGCACTATTAAGACGACAGGCCCCTAAAATTTGGCGGGATCATCTGCTAAGTTTATTCAGTAGGAGGCTTGGTTCAGAAGCTGGGCGAAGGAGAATCATGGCGCTTCCGAATTCTGTTACGAGGCTCTGTGTTGGGAAGGGCGATCCCATGTGTTTGAGAGAAGCCGTCTGCAATCAAGCTCAAAACAAGACAACGAAAGGAATCAAGGTTATGAAGCTATCCGGAATAGCTCTCGGTCTAAGTGCGGTTTTTTTGATTCTGATAGTGGCTACAGGAATTTTTGCGGTGCAAACAGGCGCTGCGGAAACCAAGACCATCAAAGGCGAGGTGGTGGACTTGATGTGTTATCTGGATCACGGCGCCAAAGGCGATAAACATGCTGCATGCGCACAGACTTGTATCAAGGGCGGTGGGCCTGTCGGCATCCTGACCAGCGACAGCGGCTTATATTTGATCGTCGGTGAACACAAGGCGCTCAACGATCAGTTAGCCCCGTTGGCGGCAAAAACCATCGCCGTCAAAGGAAAACTGGTTGAGCGTGACGGGATGAAGATGATAGAAAACGCTGAGATTGTGAAATAGCGTGATCTCTGATCAGCCGGACTCGTTTTTCCATTGCAGGTAGCACTGGGACGAGTCCGAGCGCCGCTTAATTAATCAACATGGACGGTTTATTTAAAACCATTCAACAGCCGGAGTATGTCCACATCCTGCTAAATCATTTCCCGATCACGGGTTTGTTCGTTGCCCTCTGGTTCTTGCTGGTTGGAGCTTTAAGAAACAGCCGGCTTACGATAATGATTGCGCTGGTTGTAGTCGCTCTACTCTCGCTATCAGCATGGCCGGTTGCTCATTACGGCGAATTGGCCTACGATCGGGTGCTGTCCATGTCGGACGAAGCCGGCAGCCAATATTTGAAATACCACGAAGAACTGGCCAACCGATGGATTTTCCTGTTTTATGTCACCTCCGCTGCAGCCACAGCGGCTTTGATAGTTGTATGGCGTAAGCCCAGATACTTGAGGCCGGCTGTTGTTGTGGTCGCACTGCTTGCAGCAGGCAGTCTGGCTGCAGGGGCTGTGATCGCGGAATACGGCGGCAGGATCCGCCATCGAGAATTTCAAAACAAACCGCTGTCAACTCTTCATATTCATCCCGAAATCGGAACAGGCTGAAGCAGGTTGGATAAAGGACAACATATCTCAGGTTTTCGTAGTAAAATCGCCCCTGATTAAGTACCATGTTCAAAATAAGAGATAGGATCGAAGTTGGCGGTATGGAGGTAGACGCGGCGTCCCGTCGCGTGCCATATCTCTCGTACACTAAACGCGGCGGGACGCCGCGCCTGCTTTAGCCTCATATCTGGACACAGTTGACACTGTGGTTTAAGGCGTTGTGCATGTAGCACGGAGACGCCATTTTTGGCGTTGAGATGCTGCCCCGTTAGGGCAGAATGTAATAGGCGCCAAAACGCCGGGGTGTAGCCTCAGTGTTACCTGTGGGCAGCAGACAGTGCTTTAGCGAAGTGTTTAGAACAAAACAATCCAAGGCTTGCTTATGTTGAGCTGAATAAAATGATAGACGTCTAATCATGGCAGAACGGGGACTGTTATGAATCGAATGGCATATTTTCTATCTTTTTTCCTCATTCTGAGCGGTTCAATATTTTGCATTCAAAATGAGGTTCCGACAGGCACGGGAATTATTAGAGGGCGCGTTACAAATGCCCAAGATCAACCTCTGCAGAATGCCAATATCTACTTGATGAAAGAAAACATTCCTCATGGTTATAACCCAAACCAGACCAGGACTGCCTTCAGTGATTCGACGGGAAAATACGAATTTTTAAATGTCGCGGAAGGGAATTACTGGCTGGCAGTCCAGCCGGTTGGCATGACCGATACCACTGGAAGAGATATGCTGTTTTATTTTCCCGATAAATTGGTAATGAAGGATTCTTATATGTTTCGCGTAGGTCCAAATGCTGTTTTGACTGCGATGGATGTACGCTGTGTTCCAGGGAAAGTGGGATTCGAGGCGAAGGGAAGAATCGTGGAATCAGTTTCCCGGAAGCCGGTCACCAACATGCGCCTGGTTTACGGCCAAAACAGCAAATTGGCCCGCGCTATACAGGATTTTCAAACTGACGAAAAGGGATTTTTTGCAATGAGCCGCTTAAACCCGGGCAAGTACTGGGCGGCGATCCTTCATGAGCAATCCGAGGATTACTACTGCTATCCAATATATTTTGAAATTATCGACTCGGATATTTCAGATCTGCAGATTACTGCCTATAAGGGCCCCTCGCTGAGAGGGACAGTCGTTGTGAATAACAGCATTCCAGTTACCTTCTTCAGCGATCACGTTGTTGTTTTTCGTCCAAAAGGGATATCGGAAGCCAATCAACATCCAACGAATAACACAATCGAAAGCGCCATGGAGAAGACAAGCCCTGTGTCGTTGGACGGCAGTTTCGTCATTAAGGGACTGCCGCCGCTTGTTGGCCAGTTGGTGCTTCGAAGAAGAGCGGGATTGCCATTGGAAGATCAATTCGTGGTTTTAATTGAGCAGAACGGGACGAATTTAAGCAAGGTGCTCAGGGTAGAGAATAAAGATATTAATAATGTCATGATACGCGTAAACACCGGCAACGGTACGATCCGAGGCAAGGTTAAACCAGTCAATTCCATTGTTGAATTAAAGCGCATTGGAATAATGATTTCTCTTCAAAACGAAACAATGTCTCCTTTTATTAAGTCATTGCAGCTCGATCCCAATGGGGAATTTGCGCTGAATGGCCTGCTTCCCGGCGAATATAGCGTTATGGCCACGATGGTATTGGAAAATGGCTTGATCAGACGAACAGGCGATGTTCAGGTTGTGCAATTGCGGGAGGGAGAGACAAAGGAAGTCGTATTACCTGTGGGAAATTGACGAACCGGTTGCCAATGAGTTCATATATAAGAGGACATTGCATAGGCTAATGTAGACGCGGCGTCTCGCCGCTGCGACAGGCAATGAATGTCCTCTTGCCAATGAATTGATTAGTCTTTGCGCAAATGCACATTTATTGTACGGGATTATGAAGACTATCACTAAATCACCGCTAAAAATGCACAATCCACCCCACCCAGGAGAAGTTTTGCGAGAGCTCTGTCTTGATCCTCTTGGGTTGACGGTTACGCAGGCGGCCGGGGCTCTTGGTGTCAGTCGCAAAACATTATCGAGTATTTTAAATGGACATTCTGGAATCAGCGCAGAAATGGCCATCCGGCTCTCGATTGCCTTCAATACTACCGCAGAGAGTTGGCTTCTTCAGCAGCTGCAGTATGACTTGGCTCAGGTCGAGCCTAAACGCAAATCATTTCAAGTTAAGAAGCTTGCAGCAGCTTGATTTTGCATATTTTCGCTCTTTACATTCCATGGAGCGCTCTGTCCAAATAGTCCCGATATGAGGAGAACCTTCCTGTGGATCCCACGCCCACCGGAAGCTGCAGCAAGAGATTAATCCATTATTTCCCACTCAAGGAAAGGCATCTGGCTGCATTTGTTCAAGAGTTAAGCTGGAAATACAACTTTGGATTTCAGATTGGGGCAGTCGCTTTTCTTCTGAGCAAAACAAAATCATTCGGCAGATGTTGGTTTTCATGAACGGTTTTCCAGTGCTGCGATTCCAGAAAGCGCTACAGGTTTATGATCCGGGAATTCCGCCATAATAGTCAGCTTCCCACCCATAGCTTCGATGTAACTTCTAAGGGTGGAAAGAAGCAAGTCGCTCCGCTGTTCGAGTTTACAGATCTGGTCCTGCCCTACTCCCAAGCTTTCCGCCAAACGCTGTTGGGTGAGTTTGTGAGCTTTGCGCAATTCGCGGAGTGTCATTTCTTCTGCAAGCAGTTCTTTAGCTCGATCAGAAATTCTTTTTCGCCGATCGGGGCTCATTGCTTTCCGAATACGTTCCAAATTTTTCATGGTTGTTTCCTATCCTTTTTTCTTCAGGGCGGCGCAGTGCGCGTCAAAACGCTTATCAGCTTTTGCAATCAGCTGTTTATAAAAGCGGTTTTCACTCCCGCCGGATTTGTCTCCACCGCACAGGATGATTGCCCGCCTATTCGGATCGAAAGCAAATGCAAACCGCCATACTCCATCTGCCGCTTCGAATCGCAACTCCTTCATATTTTTATGCCTGGAACCATTGAAAGTGTCTACACGCGGCCTTTTCATTTGCGGACCCAGGATTTCCAGAACTTCGACGAGCGCCTGGAGTTCGTCCTGTACCTCCTCTGGCAATTCTTCATACTCGGCGAGAAAATCATCATGAAAGTCTACGTCTCACGGCATGGGGTTATTATGCCATATGATGCATATGCAGTCAAATGCATAGTATTCCCAGAGGTGGGAATACTCTCAAAAGCATGGGTCGGCACACAAAAGGCAGGCAGGAAATGCGATTGGAAATGATAAGGGTTCGCGCAAAAATAAGTTCACATTCTGGCGCGAGCGCCGGGCGGGCAGATGCAAGGCGCCGCGACGCAGGCGATGTGGTTCATCGCCGAGGAGCGGCAACGCAGCAGATGCCCGCCCGCCGCCGCGCCCCGAAGGGCGGCCGACCCGCAGAATTGCAAGATCCTTTTGCAATTTAATGCCTATGGTCAAGCCTGAGAGTCGGCCGCAGAATGTGAAGTTATTATTGCGCGAGCCCTAAGTAGCGGACGCATTGGCCATCGGTTCCCCAAGTCCCGTTATGGGAAATTGCGCCAAATGTACTCTGCCTATTTCCACCGCACCAAATATTTTGTTGTTTGTTTCCAACCAGTAGCAGCATAATTGTATACTCACATCCAAGAAAGCATACTATCATTTATCAACAATTCTAACGGAGCCAACCATATAGGATGATGTGAAAACATGCGCATGCCAGGATGGTTGGAGAAAAGTATTGCCGCATTCTTTTTTGGCATGATTTGCATGCTTCCAAACACCAATACACAGGGCCCTGCTTTCAATTACAAGAAGTGCTCCAATTCCATGGCTGTCACTGCGGAGTGTGAAGGAGAGAAAATACTGGCCATCAAAGATTGGCCCGCCGGAGGCGATCAGGAAGATACTGGATTGCCTGGGATTGCCGTCGAGACCCCCGCCAATTTCCTCTGCCGTACTGGCCGATCCTTGCCCTTACTAAGGGACATCCCGATCCTACAACAGTTCGCAATTGGGCTTAAAGAGGAAAAGTGTGCAAACTTTCAATATTGTATAGCCCAACTGCTGTAAAATGAGTGTCGAAATTAAGGCTTTTTATTTCAAGTTAACGTAAGGAACCTTATCGGAAGGTATCGGCAACCTGCGGAAGTCCGTGGGGCAAGGGCTACGCCCCTTATCCTTCCTATCCCCGAAGGAGGATGCGATCAGGGATGTTGCCGGAGCAACAGGTGGCCGACTGTATGCGCCAAACAATTTTCTCAAATTAGGATATTATGTTGACCTTTCGCTGACGGA
>JAHFUH010000134.1 GCA_023265215.1 Acidobacteriota bacterium | reverse complement strand
TCCCAAATAGCCGTCTACCAGGGAAAACAGGTTTTCGCTTTCACTCGTCCGGGCGATGCCGGCGCACAGCAATTTGCGCTTCGATTGGGAGCGATCTGGGCTGGAGATTCGACCGGAATGGCCCCCGAGCCGCTGGATGCAGCAATAATCTTCGCTCCTATCGGGTCGCTGATTCCAGCTGCATTGAAAGCGACTGCAAAGGGAGGAATTGTGGTCTGCGGAGGCATTCACATGAGCGATATTCCGAGCTTTCCCTATCATCTTCTTTGGGAGGAAAGAATAGTACGCTCCGTGGCGAATCTGACCCGGAAAGACGGTGAAGAGCTTCTCGCAATTGCTCCGAAGGTGCCTGTCAGAACTGAGATTGAAGTTTTTCCGCTGGAGCACGCCAACGAAGCTCTTGCCCGCCTTAGGGATGGAAACCTACAAGGTGCTGCCGTACTGAATATTTACGATTGATAATTGACGATTGCACTCCTACTGTTAAGGATACATCCAGCAGTATGTTTTAAATCGTAAATCTAAAATCGTAAATGTAGTTACTCTTCCCAGGGCAAACCCGGTTTTCCGAAATGGCCATAGTTTGTGGTTTGACGATAAATTGGCCGGAGCAGTTTGAAGCGCTCGATAATGGCAGCCGGGCGAAAATCGAATTTTTTGACAAACATCGCTGCTTTTGCAGGATCCCCAGTTCCAAATGCATCAACTTTGACCGAGAGAGGCGTCGATTCACCTATTGCATATGAAATCTGTATTTCCGCCCGGTTCGCAATCTTTTCCTTGATCAGCTGGCGCGAAATATAGCGGCAGAAATAGGCGCCGCTTCGGTCGACTTTGGATGGATCTTTTCCGCTGAAAGCGCCGCCGCCGTGCCGGCCGTATCCGCCATAAGTATCGACGATAATTTTGCGCCCTGTTACGCCTGCATCAGCAGACGGGCCTCCGTGAATAAAGCTTCCGGTCGGATTGACGTGGAACCGGATCTTTTTCGTGAACCAATCCCCCAGCGCACGAGGCGCTAAAAAATCTGTGACGTAAGAAATGATTTCTTCTCTTGAAATCTGGGGTGAATGCTGAGGAGAAACAATCACATCTGTAACGGCAACCGGCTTGTTGCCTTCATAAAGGACGGAAACCTGAGTCTTGCCGTCTGGCCGCAGCCAAGAGGCCTTACCATTCCTGCGGTCATCAGCCAGCCCTCTGGAAAGCCGATGAGCCAGGAGAATGGGCAAAGGCATGAGCTCCGGTGTTTCATCTGTGGCATAGCCGAACATAATCCCCTGGTCTCCGGCGCCCTGCTCATGATCGAGATTCGTGTCCAAATTGACGCCTTGTGCAATTTCAGAGGACTGCTTGGAGACAAATTGGTGCACCTTAACGCCATCGGCATTAAAGGAGGCAGAAGGATCGGTATACCCGATTTCGCGAATCGCCTGACGGGCAATAGCTTCGTGATCCACCTGGCCGGCGGATGTAATCTCCCCTGCGATAACGACAATCCCTTCCTTACAAAGAACCTCACACGCGACCCGGCTCTTGGGATCCTTCGATAGATACGCATCGAGAATGGAATCGGCAATATAGTCGCAAACCTTGTCCGGATGCCCTTCCGTAACAGACTCAGAAGTAAATGTGTGTTGGCCGGCGAAAGTAAGTTCCTCAACAGGGATCTTGGTCATCGATTTTGCACTCCATTTTTTATATTGAGCTTCCGTGGCATAGTAGCCACCAATGCCCGCTCTTATTTTCTACACTTCATATTGCAAGTCAAGGATATCAGAATTGAAAATATTTCTCACAATTTCCTGAATCCCTCAATAATTTATCCGGCCTCAATTTCCTCAACTGCAACAAATTCTTGGGGAAGAGGGGTGTTCGGACCCAGAAACGGCGAGGATGACTAATCGTCGCCTGGTGGTTTCTCTGTGCTTTAAGCGCGTGCATCTTGCCCGCCCGCGCTCCATACCATACTATTTGTTGGGATTGTTTTGTTCATTAAGCTCAATTCTCAGGAAACGGTTATGAAAAACTTGTCTTTCCTGGTATTGCTATTTGCCTCGCAGTTGCCGGCCCAGAATCTCCGCGATCCGGAATTCATGAAAAAAACTCAGGTGGGTTTTACTAACATCTATAACATGGACTACGCCGAAGCCAGACAAACCTTTGTCTCGCTGGAAATACAATATCCGTATCACCCGGCGCCCCCTCTGTATTTGGCTTGCATCCTTTGGCTTGAGGAGATGCTTCACAGACAGGACTTGGATTTAAGCCGCTTTGTATCCGCTTCATATTTTTCACAGAAGACAGCCAAGACAATGCCGGCGGAGGAACGGGCTTCCTTTTTTGAGTATTTGAAGAAAAGCGAGAAACTCGCAAATAATATTCTCGCGAAAAATCGCACCGATAAGGATGGGCGCTATTTCCTGGCCACCATTTATGGATTGCGTTCTTCTTTCGCAATTACCGTAGATCACAGTCTTCGGGAAGGTTTCAGCAACGGCAACAAAGCTTATTCACAATGCAGACAGCTGGTCGAAGAAGATCCTGATTACTATGACGCTTATCTCACGGTAGGAATCTATGAATACATCGTAGGCAGCATTCCCTGGTACCTGAAATGGATGGCATTCGTTATCGGCGCTCACGGCAATAAAAAGGAGGGACTGGAACACCTGGCGCTGGCCTCGGGAAAAGGCCAATATATTAAAAACGAGGCAACCCTAGTTGAAATGGTTCTTTATGTGCGGGAGCATCAATATTCTGAGGCATTGGCGCTGGCCCGATTTTTGGCCGACAGGTTTCCACGGAATTTTTTGTTTCCTCTCAACATTGCCCAGACACTCGAGTGGACTGGGCAGAAAAATCAGGCTGCTACAGGCTTCTTGCAGATTTTAATGCGGGCAGAATCAGGTGAACCCAACTTCAGTAAGCTGCCTTTGCAAAAACTCCGCTTCAATGTGGCAGATGAATTGATGAACCTCGGGAAATGGGATCTTGCCCAGGAACAATTTGTCAAATTGCTCGATGATCCGCGGACCCAGGAGCGTGAAAAAGCTCTATCTCATCTGCGCCTCGGACAGATTCTCGAGAATAAGGGACAACGCAGCCAAGCTATCCGGGAATATCAAACCGCGCTATCGCTTGGCGAGTTTGACGACTCACACGATCAGGCAAAGCGCACGCTGAAGAAGTTGTCAAAATAGGGTAGCGTCACCTATTTTCCAATGACCGCTTTCGCACGGACCACGATATTATCGACCGTATAGCCCAGCTTCTCAAAAATCACCTTGTACGGCGCCGATTCTCCAAAACGATTCAATGCGATCACATCGCCGGCGTCCCCGACGTATTTATGCCAACCCTGGGCCACGCCGGCTTCTATGGCCAGCCGGGCCCGAATGCCGGGAGGCAGGACTTCATCCCGATATTCTTGAGGCTGTGCGTCGAAGAGTTCCCAACTGGGCATCGATACAATCCGAGCATTTATGCCCTGCTCCGCCAGTTTCTGCTGTGCAGCCGCAATCAGCCCAACTTCAGATCCGGTAGCCACCAAAATCAGATCCGGCTTTTTCCCGGGTGCATCCAACAGAATGTATGCACCACGCCGCAGGCCTTCTGCAGAAGCATAGTGGTTCCGGTCGAGCGTTGGAACATCTTGACGCGTGAAAACAAGCACAACCGGCCGGTCGCGTGTTTCGATGGCTACACGCCAGGCCATCGCCGTTTCATTTGCGTCACTCGGGCGAATGACGATCAGACCGGGAATCGCCCTAAGAGCAGCCAGATGTTCGACCGGTTCGTGGGTCGGTCCATCTTCTCCCACTGCGATGCTGTCATGCGTAAATACAAAGATCACACCCAGCCCCATCAACGCCGCTAATCGGATCGGGGGCCGCATGTAATCGGAAAATACGAAGAAAGTTGCCGTATAGGGAATGACGCCGCCGTGAGCGGCTATCCCATTTGCGATCGCTCCCATCGCATGCTCGCGGACTCCGAAGTGTAGATTTCGGCCACTATATCCCCAACCTCCGCCTGTGGATCCCTGAACGTCGTCGGGCGCAACATCAGGGTTTTCGAAATCGCCTCCGTTCTTTATCACCGTATGGGTTGAAGGATTCAAATCCGCGGATCCTCCGATCAATTCCGGGATTTGTTGGGCAATTGCATTGAGAATTTTTCCAGATGAAACGCGGGTGGCCATTCCTTTGCCATCTGCGGGAAACGAAGGAAGAGCGTTAATCCAATCGCGGGGGAGCTCGCCTTTCATTACCATTTGAAATTCCCGGGCCAGATCAGGATATTGCCTGGAATATTCTGTGAATTTGGCGCTCCAGGCCGATCCCGCTTCTTTCCCAAGATCCACCGCGCGGCGGAAATGGCTCAATGCTTCATTCGGAACATAGAACGGCGGATCTAAAGGCCAGCCGAGATTTTGCTTTGTCGCCTTAACCTCATCGCTCCCCAGCGGAGACCCGTGGGACTCAAAAGAATCCTGCTTGCGGGGCGAACCATAACCTATGTGCGTCCTGACCAGAATCAGCGACGGGCGTTTGTTTTCGGTTTGCGCAGCCCGGATAGCACCATCGATTAATTCCAGATTATTTCCATCATCGACCTTGACCGTATGCCAACCGTAAGCTTCGAAGCGTTTTGCACGATCTTCGTCAAATATCAGATTGGTTGATCCGGCCAGGGAGATCCGGTTGTCATCATACAAATAAATCAGCTTGCCGAGCCCGAGATGTCCCGCCAGCGAAGCCGCCTCAGCGCTGACCCCCTCCATCAAATCGCCATCGCTCACTATTGCATAGGTGTAATGGTTCACTATATCGCATCCAGGCCTGTTGAAACGCGCTGCCAGATGAGCCTCGGCAATTGCCATTCCCACGCCATTGGCAAATCCCTGACCCAACGGGCCGGTGGTTATTTCGACACCCGGGGTGACCCCGCGTTCGGGGTGGCCGGGCGTTCGGGTTTTCCATTGCCGGAATTGCTCTATCTCTGAAAGAGGAAGATCGTATCCGGTCAAATAAAGGAGGCTGTACAGCAGCATCGATCCGTGCCCGGCCGAAAGCAAAAATCGGTCCCGATCCCACCACTGAGGATTGGCTGGATTATGTTTTAGAAATCGCGTCCAAAGAGCGTATGCCATGGGGGCGGCGCCCATGGGCAGCCCGGGGTGCCCGCTGTTAGCCTTTTGTACTGCATCAATGGACAGGAACCGAATGGAATTTATACACGCCTGGTCGAGTTCTGGAGATTTATCTTTCATAGGAGGACCCCGCTAATGATTGCTTTAGTGGCACCATATACCTTGGAACCATCGGGGTCGAATTCGTGCAAAATCGATTCCGACTCCGATACCGACCCCGACCCCGAACGCCTCGATACCTGCTCGCAATCAATGAGCCGGATAAGAATTATCCAAAGGGGGATTTAGGGCATGCGCAAGAATTACTTGGCATTTTGCTGCCGGCCCGAAGGGGCGCTGCGGCGGGCGGGCATCTGCTTCGTTGCCGCTCCTCGACGATAACACCGCATCGCCTGCGTCGCGTCGCCTTGCATCTGCCCGCCCGGCGCTCACGCCAAAATGCCAAGTAATTCTTGCGCATGCCCTTAGGTAAAGGCAAATTTAGATTGCCATGTGCTCAAAGTCAAACACTTAAGATATAATAGGAATCATCAAGGAGATATTCGCATGCGCGTTGTGCTCGGTTCAGATCACGCCGGATTTGACATGAAACAGAACATTCTTGCTCATGTTCAAAGCATGGGGCACGAAGTAATCGACGTAGGAACCAGCAGCACTTCCCCTGTGGATTATCCCGATTATGCCGAGGCGGTTGGGATGGCTGTCATTAACAAGCAGGCCGATCGGGGAATTCTGATCTGCGGAAGCGGGGTTGGAGCAGTGGTCGCCGCAAATAAGATCCCGGGTATTCGGGCAAGCATCTGCCATGATTGCTATTCCGCTCACCAGGGGGTCGAGCACGACGATATCAACGTTCTGGTTCTTGGATCGCGAGTGATCGCATCGGAACTAGCACACGACTTGGTTTGGTTATATCTGAACGCGCAGTTTACCGGCGAAGAACGGCACTTACGCCGGCTTGGCAAATTGAAAGACCTCGAGAGCAAATTCCAGAAAACATCCGGTGAGTAGCTGCAGGGGGCGCGGGCATCTTGTCCGCCCGGTTCACCATCATTCTAGGAGTCTGTGAATTTTGCGGGCGGGACGCTCGCGCTCCAGCTTTCACTCCCGCTATCTTAGTCCTGAGTTTAATTCGCGGCGGATTGCTTTCAGGTCATTCAAATAATCAAAGCCCAGGCGGCGGATTCCGCGTCCATATTTAATAATAGACGAAGACGGACGTTTTGCTCCATACTGCCCTAAACCACAATAGGAGAAGCTGCCGTGAAAGCAAAGCTGGACAGAAGAGAATTCCTGGTTATTTCTACAGCAGCAGGATTTGCAGGTTATGTCGGATTGCATGCAGCCGAAGAACTCCCAACGGACAATCCTGCCAAATGGATCACATCTCTTATCCGCGATTACACAGTAAGTTCTCCGGGCAACTCGCTACGCAATGAAGCCAAGGAAAAGGTCTGGGATGAGCCTTTGGTGGGATTTGCCAAAGGCGACGACCCAATATTTCAGCAATATAAAGATAAAGAGCGCATTGGCCCGTTCCACTGGACTCCTCTGGAAATATTTCAGCTGACATTCCCCGACTTGCCAGTCAAGGCGGAAGAGTTGACGGTTATTTCCTGGATTCTGCCTCACACCGAAGCGATCAAAGCCGACCTGCGGAAACAAACCACCGATCCTGCAGAAAAATGGATCCGGGCCCGCATCTATGGCGAGGAATTCAATGATGATTTGCGAAAGCATGTGGCCGCCACTCTTGCCACATCCGGGCATCCGGCAGTCGTCCCACTCCTCTCACCCAAATTCAAAACTGAAAACTCCGAACGTTTTGGGATGGCTTCCTCATGGTCTGAGCGGCATGCCGCATATGCAGCCGGGCTCGGAACTTTCGGACTTTGCGACGGGTTGATTACTCCCAAAGGGAAAGCAATACGCTGCGGTTCTGCAGTCGCCCGCATCCAGATTCCGGCAAGTTCCCGACCTTATCAAGATCATCATGCCTATTGCCTGCACTATGCAAAAGGCATTTGCGGCATGTGCATGACACGGTGCCCCGCAAAAGCAATAAGCAAATCGGGACACGACAAGTCGGCGTGCATGAAGCAGTGTGCCGCCACTGCCCAATACGCGGATAAGCAATTTGGATTAAAGGGTTATGGCTGCGGTTTTTGCCAGACCGGGGTTCCTTGCGAATCGAGGATACCTGTCTGACCGCCCGGGCGTCACTGCGCTAATTTCATATCCCATTCGTGGAGTTCAAGGGTTCTTGCACCCGAGGTGACATAGGGATCGCCCCCGGCTATTTCCCTGGCTTTTTCCAGTGAATCCGCAAGGTAAATAACGAGTCCACCGGCATCATCCATGAAGCGGCCCCGGGCAAAGATTTTGCTTTCTTTTTCCATCTGAGTCAGAAAATCCACATGCTGCTGGCGGTAGGTTGCATTCTTTTCTCGATCTTTCATGTTCAGAAGCGCTGCGTAATACTTCATATATTCTCCTTATATAATTACTTTAACCAAAAAACGGTAACAGGTCTTGTAAAAATAGGGGACGCTATCCTATTTTCAACCTGATAATTGCGTGTGCTTGAATTTGCGAAGCGAGAATAGGGTAGCGTCGCCTATTGCAGTAGGAGTTGCAGATTGGCAGTCAACGATTTACGATAGGGCTAACTAAATTCTCTAATATCCAGCCAAGGGGTGAAAAATGTCAGACATTACCCAGAAAAAAAAGCCCAGAATCTTCAAATGGATTCTGATAGTAATAGCGCTGCTGGTGATCGCCATCCTAGCGCTCCCATTCCTAATTGATGCAAACCAATTCCGGCCCCAGCTCCAGTCCAGGATTTCAAGCGCTCTGGGTCGCGATGTGAAGGTCGGCAACCTGAAACTCTCGCTTTTATCCGGCGCCGTTGGCGTTGATGACATAGCGATTTCCGACAACCCGTCCTTCAGCAGCACCCCGTTCATAAGCGCCAAATCTCTGAAAATTGGGATTGAAATGAAGCCCCTTATTTTTTCAAAAGCAATTCATATCACCAGCATAGTTCTTGACGAACCTATCATTAACCTGATTCGCTCCGCATCCGGCAAATGGAATTTTTCCGATCTGGGAAATGCAGGTGCTTCCAAAAGCGAGCCTGCCGCTCAGACGTCCGGCAGCATCTCAGAACCCGACATTTCCATAAAAGAACTCAAGGTGAATAACGGCCGCGTCATCATTAACCAGGGAGGAACTGGAAAACCGTCCGTTTACGATCAGGTGAACATTGCGGCCAGCGATCTCTCTTTTTCCTCTGTTTTCCCATTCACCATGTCCGCAGTTCTTCCTGGCAGCGGCAGTTTGCAACTTACGGGCAAAGCTGGTCCGCTGAGCAAAACCGACATGATCACAACTCCTCTTTCAGCGGATATTTCGGTAAAGAGATTTGATCTCGTTGCTTCAGGGGCTGTGCCGCCGGATTCGGGGATGGCTGGTCTTATCGATTTCGGCGGCGCCATTTCGTCCGACGGCAAAGCCCTGCAAAGCAAAGGTGAAGCCAAAGCTGATAAGCTTCAAATGGTCAAAGGCGGATCTCCTGCGGGACAACCCATTTCTCTGGGATATTCTGTGAACTATGACCTCGCGCAACATATCGGCAAGCTCAGCAATGCAAAGGCACAATACGGCAAGGCAGTCGCACAACTCAGCGGCACATTCGACCGGCAAGGAGACAACCTGTTTTTGAATATGAAACTGCACGGGGCTGACATGCCTGTCCAGGATTTAAAGGCCCTCCTGCCGGCTTTTGGCGTAAATCTTCCAAGAGGAGCTTCTCTCGAAGGGGGGACGATCGCTGTAGACATGGCCTCGGAGGGGAAGCTGGAGAAGTTGGTGACCACAGGCACAGTGGAGCTTTCCAAATCCCGTCTCGCCGGCTTTGATTTGGGGGGGAAGCTTTCGTCTTTCGCCACCTTGGCTGGAATCAAATCCAGCTCCGAAACCGAAATAGAAAAATTCGCTTCCGGAGTACGTCTTTCAAATGATGGCATCCAGGTCAGCAATCTGGATCTGATTGTGCCCGCTCTAGGAGAACTGCGGGGCGATGGAAAAGTTGCTTCAGATCAAACACTCGATTTTAAGATGCTGGCGAATTTGAAACCCGCAAGCGGGATCGGCGCAAGTATTGCGCGCCTGGCAAAAGTCAGTGCACTCAATATCCCATTCTTTGTCCGTGGCACTGCATCCGATCCAAAGTTTGTGCCCGACATGAAAAATGCCGCCGGCAGCCTGCTTGGATCCCCAGCATCCGGGCAGGGGAATAAGGACGCCGGCAAGGCTCTCGGCGACACCCTTCGCAATCTCTTCAACAGGAAAAAATAGATTTTTGGGGAGCACTTTGAGTCTTGGAGTAATTCTAGAGTCACTCCAAGGCTCAAAGTACTCTAAATTGCTTTAGTATTCGGGGGGAAGAGCTTTCAATTGCGCGGAGGTAAAGACGGGCCCATCCTTGCACACATAGAATGGTCCCACATTGTAGCGGGGTGCAAATGGAAGTGAGACTCAAAAATGCCACCGTTACAACTCCAGGAGCGCCGCCGACACGCCTAATGACGCGTGGTTTTTCAGTTTTTAGGCCCGAAGGGCCAGCAGTAAATAGCCCCGAGCGTCAGCTCGGGGGTGGGAGCGATTGACAATAAGAGGCCCAAAGGGCCGGCACCCCAGACGAAGTGCCGCGCCTTCGGCGCTCATTTTATATCTAATCCTATCCCGGCCTAACGGCCGGGCCTATTCACTGCCGCCCTTCGGGCCTAAAACCATACGGCCGCTGAGTCTCACTTCCATTTGCACCCATTGCAGCGACCGCACTTGCCCAGCCCGCTTTTTTTACTCAATCTTTCCTCTCATTTCAAAGCTCCATTAACATGCAGATCTGATCGATCCGCGCCGCAACCTCGTCGGTAAGTTTCTGGCGCAGGTCTTTCCCGGTATCGGAAATCAGCGGCAGATTGCTCGTGACTGAAAGTCCGAGTTGTCTCCGCTTGATCCGATCCAGCACTGAGAAAAGC
>JAHFUH010000644.1:1176-3411 GCA_023265215.1 Acidobacteriota bacterium | reverse complement strand
TTGGCGCCGAACAGGTGCACGTAGCTTGTATTGAAGATAGAGCAGAAATGCGCGCCGATTCCGAGGAAATCGAACTGGCGGAAGCGGAAGGAGTTCACATCCACCTTTCAAAATCTCTCAACCGGATACTGAGCAACAATGGTAAAGTCCTAGGCACGGAATTCCTTGAGGTTGATTCGTTCGCTTTTGACGACGACAAGAATCTTCAACTGGAGACCGTAGAGAATTCTCAGCAATACATTGATGCGGATACGGTTATTTTCGCGATTGGTCAGACGCCTGAAATGCCGCAGAATTTCAGCCTTGATATGCGCATAAACAGGTTTATCGAAACGGATTCCTATTCACTTCAAACAAGCAGGGAAGGGGTTTTTGCAGCAGGAGATGCCGTGAGCGGCAAGGGATCTTTGATCGACGCCATCGCATCGGGAAGAGTGGCTGCGATGGCCATCGACAATTTCCTTGGAGGCAGCGGAGTCATTGACGAGAAGCTTGCCCCGGCAGCCGAGCCAGGCGCCGGCATAGGATCTGGGGACGGATTTGCATCCCGGAGCCGCTGCAGCGTGCATGACATGGATGATGCTTTAGCCGCGGGAGAATCACTGCGCTGCCTGCAGTGCGACCTGAGACTGAAGATCGCGACCGTAAAAATCTGGAGCAACTATTAACGGGGTTCCCCGTTTCCGGTTTCCCGTTAAAATCAAATGGCGGGATAAGGGAACGGGAAACTGGGAACGGGAAACGGGGAACGCTTATGGTTACAGAGGCGGATGTTGTGGTGATCGGTTCTGGGGCTTCTGGCCTCGCGGCTGCTCTGACTGCGGCAGAAGGGGGTGCCAAGGTAATTGTTTTTGAAAAGCAGCGAACACCCGGAGGAACTTCAAATTTCTTTGAAGGAATGTTCGCCGTCGAAAGCGACATGCAGCGGGAAAATTATATTGAATATACCCGGGATCACGCCTTCAAAAATATTATGGAATATAGCCACTGGCGAGCAAATCCGCGCCTGGTGAGGGCCATAGTCGATGAATCCGGCGGCACCATTGCCTGGCTCCGGAAGCAGGGAGTCGAATTTTCAGGCGTTACCATCAACATGCCCCATTCTCCCCGGACCTATCACATTGTGAAAGGCGCAGGCCTGTCCGTCATAAAAACATTGGTAACCAAAGCTAAAGAAAAGGGGGTGGGTCTTCGGTTGGGTGCTCCGGTGAAGCGAATTATAAAAGAAGGCAACCGTGTAACAGCGGTGCTGGTCGAGGGAGATTCGGGCGATGAAAGAGTGAACGCAAAAGCGGTTGTTATCGCCAGCGGCGGGTATGCCAATAATAAAGAGTGGGTCAAGAAATACACGGGATTCGAACTGGGGACCAACCTGATCCCTGTTGGCAATGTGGACAAATTCGGGGAGGGAATCCGTATGGCTTGGGAAGCCGGCGCCGCGGAAGAAGGCATTGGCGTTCTGGAGCTTCATCGAGCCGGTCCGATCACAACAGAGATCGGCGGGCAAATCGAGTGGCCCACAGTCCAACCCGACCTCTGGGTGAACCCGCGCGGAGAGCGGTTCTGCGATGAAAGCATTGCCTTTTGCGACACATCCGTGGGCAACGTGAACGCGAAGTATAAGGAGGGTTACACATTCAGCCTGTTCGATGATTCTATTAAACAGCGTCTGATGGAAAAGGGAATCGATAAATGGGTGAATGTGCGAACACCGTCCGGAAGCAAGCCCTTAAACTTCGATAAAGAACTGGAAATCCTTTTTGAAAAAGGGAACACGGATGTTTGTGTCGCAGACTCCGTTGAAGAATTGGCCGGGAAAATGGGAGTGGATGCGGCTGTTTTAAGGAACACCATTGAGGAATACAACCGTTTCTGCGAAAAAAAGCATGATGACCTTTTTGCCAAGGATCCCAAATATCTTTGGCCGTTGAAAGGCCCCAGATTTTATGCTGTAAAAGCGCACACGCTCTTCCTCGGCACCATGGGTGGAATTAAAATCAATCACCGAACCGAGGTCGTGGATAATAAGGACAACGTCATTCCGGGTCTTTACGCTGTAGGATTTGATGCGGGCGGAATGTATGGAGACAGCTATCACGTGAAAGTTGCTTCCGGCTCCTCCGTAGGTTTCGCCTTTAATTCAGGCCGCATCGCCGGCAAGAATGCTTTGAAATTTATCAGTTCATTATTGTAAGAAAGGCAGCTAAAACTGTTATCAAATTTGCACGCAGAGGC
>JAHFUH010000644.1:0-1166 GCA_023265215.1 Acidobacteriota bacterium | reverse complement strand
CCGTGACAATGAGCGCCGCGAGGCGCGGCACTCTAGAGTTCTAATTAGTGCCTCACCTTCGGTGCTCAATTTCAAGTTTATGCGTCTATCCCGACCTTACGGTCGGGCCTATTAACTTCCGGCCCTTCGGGCCTCAGTGCCGAACAGTCCCGGTTGGCGTCTTACAAAAGGAGCGAAAGAGATGCCAGATGAATATCAAGACAAAGTGGTGCTGGTGACTGGAGGGGCCTATGGGATCGGCAGGGCGGCTGCGATAGGTTTTTCTCGGAGAGGCGCAAAAGTCGCGATCGCCGATATTGATGTCAAGAGAGGGGAAGAAACTCTGCGACGCATCAAAGAAGTGGGCGGCGATGCAATTTTCATCAAAACCGATGTGTCCTCGGAAGCGGATGTCAAAGCTCTGGTCGAGAAAATTGTCCAGGCATACGGCAGGCTTGACTGCGCATTCAATAACGCCGGGATCCACAAGCAGTTTGTTTCCACGATCGAATTCAAAGCGGCGGATTGGGACGAAATGATCAATGTGAATCTCAAGAGCGTGTGGCTGTGCATGAAATATGAGATTCCACAGATGCTCAAACAGGGCAAGGGCGCCATCGTCAACACCTCGTCGGCGGCAGGACTGGTTGGAGCACCCAGCAATCCGGCCTACCCTGCCAGCAAGCACGGCGTTGTTGGAATGACGAAATCTACTGCACTCGAATTTGCACGAAAAGGCATCCGCGTCAATTGCGTATGCCCGGGGCCTACTCGAACGGGGATGAATGAAGAGCTGACAGCGACTAATCCGGAAATGGTCAAAGCGATGGATCAAAGGGTTCCCATGGGCAGGATAGGCGAGCCGGAGGAAGTCGCAGCCGCAGCAATATTCCTATGTTCGGATGAAGCTTCCTACATAACCGGGCACGCCCTGCCTGTGGATGGAGGCATTGTTGCTGATTAAAAAGGTTTCCGTTAAAAATCTGGCTGTGTTCAACGGGGAACGGGAAACCAGAACCGGAAAACGAGATTTCCAAAGCAGAAATTGGTAAAGGAGGTACTCATGGAAAACTACAAGATGTGGATTGGTGGGAAATGGGTTGATGCCGATTCAAAAAAAACTTACGCCATTATTAATCCAGCGACAGAAGAAGAATTTGCCAGAGTTCCGATGTCGGGCGAATCGG
>JAHFUH010000133.1 GCA_023265215.1 Acidobacteriota bacterium | reverse complement strand
CGCAACCAAAAATGAATTAGGTGCATCGGAGTTCCACCGTCTGTTGGCGCGAAAACAGGGAACGCCGGACTCTTACGGCGGCAACGTTCCGAAGCTGGAAACAGAAAAAGCGCTTGCGGTGTATCGTGCAATGAGCGAGGCGATTTCAAAAGGGCTGCTCCGTTCTTCGCATACCCCCACTTTGGGAGGCCTGGCCGCGGCTCTGGCCCTCGCAGCGATCGGCGGCGACCTCGGAGCTGAAATTGATTTGTCCCTGGTCCCTTGCGAAGATTCTCTCGATGATGATGGGACGCTCTTTTCGGAATCCAACAGCCGCTTCGTCGTGACCTGCGCTCCTGAAAACCGGCCCTCGCTGGAAGCGCTCTTCTGTGATTTGCCCTGCTCCCGCGTTGGAGCGGTTTCAGCCGAGCGGCGTCTGCGCATTGACGGGGAAGGCGGCCGCAGAGTTGTCGACATCGATGTGGAAGCGCTTCGGCGCGCTTTCAAGGAAACCCTCTATGGCGTCTAGCATTCCAGTGCTCATCATAACCGGATATGGACTCAACTGCGAAGCCGAGTCGAAATACGCCTGGGAACTTGCCGGTGCAAAACCGGAACTGGTCCATTTTAATGATCTCCTGGAACAGCCGTTCCGGTTGAACGATTTTGCGGCGCTGATGTTCATCGGAGGGTTTTCCTACGGCGATCACATGACTTCAGGGCACGTGTTCGCGCTGCGGACCCGGCATCGCATGAGCGAGGCTTTAGGTCAATTCATCGCGCAGGGCAAACTGATCATGGGCGTATGCAACGGATTCCAGATCATGGTCAAAATCGGGCTGCTGCCGGGTTTAGACAGCAACTATTTTGATCAAAAGCTGTCGATCATGCAGAACGATTGCGGCGTTTTTCAGAACCGCTGGGTCCATCTGCGCTTTGAAGAAAATTCGAATTGTGTTTTTACGCGAGGACTGTCCTTTATGCCCCTTCCCGTTCGTCATGGCGAAGGGAAGGTATTTGCATTGGACAAGGAGCTGATAAAGCGGATTGAAGCTTTGGGCTGTGTCCCCTGTAGATATGCGGATCCTGCGACGGGAGAGGCAACTGGGGAATACCCGCTCAATCCCAACGGTTCGCTGAATGCGATCGCCGGCATCTGCGATCCTTCCGGGCGCATCTTTGGATTGATGCCGCACCCGGAGGCTTATCTTTATCCCGAGAATCACCCGCAATGGGAGGTTCAGAAACAGCAAGGCACTCTGCCTGCGCAGGGCCTTGGGCTGGCATTTTTCCGCAACGCCGTAGAATATTTGAAGCAGTAGGCTTCAGCAATCACAAAAAATCGCGGTCGGTATCGCTATCTGGGTCCAAATCAAGAAAAACGATCTCCAATAGATACTCCATTACTTTGCCACCGGTTTCAAATGCCGATCCCGACTCCGACCCCGAGAGTCGCGGCGAATCGCCCCGCTGTGCGCTGACTGCGGGACACACTTGACACTGGGGGTAGATGACGCATCCCGGCGATTCTCCAGAGTCTAAATGTTCGTTCGGCTCAGGCCCGAAGGGCCGTCAGTGAATAGCCCCGGCCGCAAGGCCGGGGTTGGCGATTTCGATTGAATGAGCGCTGAAAGCGCGGCACTCCAACGAAATCGCATCATAGAGTGCCGCGCCTTTGGCGCTTATCGTTACCAACAACCTAATCCCGGCCTGACGGCCCGGGCCTATTCACTTGCGGCCCTACGGGCCTCATCCGGCATCCTGAGCAATGAGGGGCCAATCCAAACCCTCAGTGTCACGTGTGGGTAACAGTCAGCGCTGTGCGGGGCAGGCCAAAGCCACGCCTTCCAGTCGTGGTCGATTACTTTGCATCGGAGGCTTTGGACTCCTTGCCCTGGGTAATGGAGCTATCGGGTGGGACGCTTTGAGTCAGCCATACGTTGCCGCCGATTGCGGATCGCGCTCCAACGGTTATTCTCCCGAGGATTGTCGCTCCCGCGTAGATTACAACCTCGTCTTCAATGATCGGGTGGCGATCCACACCTTTGACAGGAATGCCCTTCTCATCAAGCGGAAAGCTTTTGGCGCCAAGAGTCACTCCTTGGTAGAGGCGCACGCGATTTCCAATTATAGACGTCTCCCCAATCACCACGCCTGTGCCGTGATCGATGAAAAAGCCTCTGCCAATTCTTGCGCCCGGATGGATGTCGATTCCGGTTACACTGTGGGCATTTTCGCTGATTATCCTGGGGATCACCGGGACGCCAAGAGCATAGAGTTCATGAGCGATCCTGTGATTGGTTATCGCAAAAATTCCAGGATAGCAGAATATGGTTTCCGCCGGACTTTTGGCGGCCGGATCTCCTTCGTAAGCCGCCTGGACGTCTTCACGGAGAAGAAGCATTACGTCGGGAAGCCGGTTCAGAAAAACACCGGTAATATCCTCAGCCCGGCTGCCGCATTTTTGAAGGTCGCCTTCGCCGCTGCAGGTGAAACAGAACCCCCGCCGGATCTGCTCTTTGAGGTTGATGGCAATGCGGTCCAGGATTGCGCCGACATGAAAGCCTATACTTCCCTCACTATATTCAAACAGCTGGAAATATCCCGGAAACAAGACTGATCGGAGTTGTTGCATGATCTCGATGCAGTTGGTTCGGGATGGCAGCTCGATTGTGCAGCAATGGGGGCTGCTCGGATGGAAAGAGAGTTGTTGGCTCGCGGCAACCATGCGATTGACTATTTTTAAAATTGAATTTTCTTCCATTTGTTAATCTCTCTTTTGCTAAACCTGAAGAATATCACACTGTTGACAAAATAGGGGACGCACACCTATTTTTGACTCATAAATCTTGATGATTGCAGCTGCGAGGACAAAAATAGGTATATGTCCCCTATCTTCTCAATAAGGTTGAAAGTTTACCGTTTACCGATATAGCATATAGCGATGATAAAGTCGTTCGGTGATAAGGATACGCAATCCCTGTACTCCGGGCGCTGCCCAAAGCGATGGAACACTGTTCGAAGTCAGGCAGAACGTAAGTTGGCGCAATTGGATGCTGCTGCAACACTTGACTTTCTAAGCGCGCTCCCCGGCAATCGGCTTGAGAAGCTTAAGGGCGATCGGGCGGGACAATGGAGTATCCGAATCAACGAGCGTTGGCGGGTCTGCTTTCGATGGGATGATGCGGATGCCTTGGATGTCGAAATCGTGGATTATCACTAGAAAGGGAATTGTTATGATTAGGAACAAAATGAGGCCAATTCATCCCGGCGAAATTCTTCGCGAGGAATACTTAGTGTCCCTCGGCATGTCAGTAAATTCTTTGGCGAAGGCTCTTAATGTAACTCCGGCGAGAATCAATGACATCGTTCGCGGGCGGCGGGGAATTAGTGCCGATACTGCTTTGCGGCTGGCTCGCTATTTTGGAACCGATGCTCGATCCTGGATGAATCTGCAGTCTGCATATGACCTTCGGGTAACCGAACTTGCTCAATCAAAGCGAATTGCCTCGACGATTCGACCTCGAGCGGCATAGGGCCGCAAAGGGAGGGATGCCCAGCCGCAATAGTTTATTTCGCCGGCCAGCCGATAGAAGCCATATATAGAACCGTTTCTTCGGTGCCGTCCACTCCGATGAGTGCATTCGATGGATCATCGAAAAAGGCTGCTATCCCGCAGACGCCCAATCCTGCTGCCGTGCCCGCCAGGTAGAGATTTTGCGCAATATGGCCGGCGTCGAGATAAATATAGCGATAAGCTCTCTGCCGATATTTCCACTTGCTCCGTTCAACTATGGCAGTCCAGATAAATGTTGCTTGGGCATTGGCAATCATGCCCTGCCCGAGTGCCGCTTGGGCCAGGGCTCGTGAAAAATCTCCGGGCTTAATAAATTCAAGGTCAAATGCATACGGCCTGAAGTGATAGATGCCCTGTTCCAATCCGTCTACGGCTCTTGCCATGATATAGGTCTCGATTGGATATAGGCCGCCCGCGGATGGCGCGGATCGGAATTGGTATTCGCCGGCATCCGCAGTAATGCCCTGCGTAGCCCAAAGCAGGGCTGAGAGTGTTTCAAGCGGTAGAGCGAGATTCGGAGTATAGTTTCTCACCGATCGCCTTCTCTGGATTATGTCCCGGAGATGCGCGTCTTTACTGAATGCTGCTTCGGGCAACTTGATTTTCAGAGTAGATTCCGGATAGTTCTTATACCGCTCGGGCATATGTTCCCAGTCGAGATAATGCCCGCCCAGCTTCTCCGGGGTATATTTGGTTTCCTCCTGAAATTTCTCTCCGATGGCCGGTTGTTTATTCTGCTCTTTGCCGGATTCCTTCACAGCCGCCTCCGATTCTCCGGTGCCTGAAATGATGGCTCGTTTGCAGCCAACAATTTATTCATCCTTGATGATATCAAGGATTCAAGCGGCATCGAGGGCAAAAACGGCAGCACAATATTTTTAGAGTAAACCGCCGCCTGTGGCAGTGCGAAAAGTCTCTGCCGTTCCGGCGTGCATTGCTGATAGCCCTCATAGAAGGGCTTTAGCCGCTTGCCTCCCTTGGGGATGCTTCCTGTTACCATCCAATATGCAGCTGGAGCGTTCATTCCGGACCCTCTTCATCCGTCAGCAAGATGGAAACCGCAAATGCGCAAAAACGGTTTTATTCGTTCTTTACCGGGCGTTGCGGCCGTGTTACCCTAACGCATGCAATTAGGGCCCATAGCTCAGTTGGTTAGAGCAGCTGACTCATAATCAGCGGGTCGCAGGTTCGAGTCCTGCTGGGCCCACTTGAAAACAAAAGACTTATCACCTCTCGCTTTTCTCCATTTTGTCTTTTGCTTCCCAATTGTGCCCATTTTTGTGCCCTATCACCCCTAAAAAGCAGATCCTATGATGCGGCTTTGACTGTTGAAAGTTCTGGCATTTTTGTTGTGGATTTTGTGGCAATTGCGTCCAGGGCTTTTCGCTTTGCCTCGGTTCTGATATGGGCATATCGCGAAAGCATTGCGCGAGAAACGTGCCCTGCAATTGCCATGATCGTTTCATCACCTGCGCCGCTTTCGGCAAGCTTGGTTATAGCGGTATGCCGTAAATCGTGGAATCGTATCCTGAGCCCTGCCTTGTTTCGAACGTTTGTCCAGGACGTTTTAAACGAAGAAATCGGGCGCTTGGATTCATACTTCCAGCAATCCCCGAAAGGGAATACGTACATGTCAGGTGCAACCGGACAAACTTTCTCTTCATACCACGCTTTGTGCTCTACAAGCGTCCGGAGCAGTTCAGAGTTGGTCGGAATCGTTCGGCCTGTCCCCGCGTTTGTTTTTGATTTGCCTACGGTCAAAATGCGTTTGAGAAAATCAATCTGTTCCCATTTCAGAGTTCGGACTTCCGATTCCCTCATAGTTGTGTTCAGGGCAAGCATGATTGCCGGATAGATTGCCGGGGATCTGGTAGCCTTCAGATCCATCTTTTCACCTTCTGGAACCTCCGGAACCTGGGCAGCTACAAGCAGCGCCGTTTCTTGTTCCTGTGTCAGAGCCTTTCCGCAATTCTCATTCTTGGGGAGTCGCAGTTTCCTTTCCCTTCTCAGTTTCAGTCGAACTGCATCCCCGATTTCGCTCATCATATGAAGAGTGAACATCACCTCAGCATTGATTGAGCTTCCTGAAGCGCCTTCCCGGAGACGCACGGATTGATATTCTGAAATAGTATTGTCGCCGATTTCGATCAGCATCATGTCACCGATGTGAGCTTTTATGTGGACAAGACGCTGCTTCAAATAGCGAAGGGAACTGGCACAGTTTTTTAGGGCATAGTCCGCTATAAGTTCATCTGCCGCCTGTGAAATCGTCTGGACTCGCTTGTTCCTGTCCTCACTTGAAATCCCGTTGTATCCCTTCTCCAAGTCCCGATGCCGGTTTTTTTCCGCTTCCTTTGCCAGAGTCTTTGAGTTTGTTTTTGCACTCTCACGAATGAACTGGCCGCCAAAATAAAATTTGTACCACCAAGTATCGCCACGCCTATAAACGCTCACTTGCTGCCTCCCTTCTTAGTGTTACGTTTACTCTTTCGCGGCCTGCCTCCTAGTTTGCCGTTCTCCTTGGATGACACCGCTTTTGCTTTTGATTTTGATTTGCCGCCTTTGCGGCCAATTTCTGCCAAGAACTGTCTGATAATTTCGGCTTTATTTTCCATGATATTAATCGTAACCTAAGCAGATTAGGTAGGGCAAGCAATATTTTAGGATATTGTCGCAAACTTGCGTTTTGCCGTAATCACATTCTGCGTATTTTGTTCGACAAACATCTCAAGGTCCGATTGCCGATATCGGATCAGCCGCCCCAATTTCACAAACCTTGGTCCTCGCCTTTCCCGCCTCCAGCGGCGAAGCGCCGCTTTTGTGCATTTCAGAATTGCTGAGGCTTCGTTTTCTGTAATCAATTCCAGGCTCATTTTAATTGCTCCTCGGGATTTTTATTCGGTGTTACATCGATTGCCTGATCCGGCGCAGTGATATTTACTTGGATGCTGGTTCCCGGCGGCAATGTAAACATAGGTTGGTTTTCTCTGGATCCCTCTTGTGGCCTCTTGATTTCATCCTTGGCCGTCAAGATGCCGTCTAAATCATCGACGCGTTCCAGAGCTCTCATTGCCGCGAAGGGATTTCTATCGACTTTGCGGGCTATCTTCTCGTACAGGCCCACCCGTTCTTCTATTGGCAAACGCTCCCGAAGCAACCTCCGGTACTCGCTTATTAGATCCTTCACCTCTGCCAATACGGGCCTGATGGAAGTGGAAACTCTTTGGACTGTTTTCGTGCTACAGCCCAGAGTCTTTGCTATATCGGTATGGTTCATTCCACTTCCGAGAAGGGCTATGATCTTTGTCTTTGTCGCCGCTTGTTTAGGATTTAACAATAGACTCCTCCGGACAGGCTTTGGACAACATCTATGTGCATTGATTTTTTGAATCGTAGTTTGTCTTCTGCTTTTCTTCTCAGATTCCCGGACGCCGGACGCCTCCCTCTAAAGAGGGAGGGAGCGTCCGTCCGAGACGTCAATTTTAAAGATCCGGACAATTTGTCCGAACTATAAGTAATTGAAAATACAATATTTGCTATTACACAATAGTCCGGTGCTGGCAGTCGTCCGGACGCGTCCGAGAAATCCGATTTCAGGACGTTTCGTCCGGAATTAGCTAACTCGTTGTAATAGCGCAATTTCCCCACCTTTAAGCACTGTAAAGAGCCCCTTATGTTTTTGGGCCGTCCGGCGAACAGTATCGGTCTTTGCTTCGATACTCTTGGCTATTTCTTCGCAGGACATTTCCCCGGCTTTGAGCAAATGCATCATTCGATCTTTGATAGGCATCTTCGGAGCAAGCTCCGGATTGTCCGCCGGGTTTGTTTGTTTGAAATAGGTTCGGATCTCAGTGAAAGCGATCTCAAAGCCGGTGGGAGGTTGAAGGCGCCCAAGATTGGCTTTCTTGTTGAACAGGCCTAAAGTCAGCTGCCGGCCATCGCGGGAAGAGTCCGCAAGCTTGGCGAACCATGTTGAGCGAGCCCCGTTGTGCCAGAATACAGACCCGAAAGGCTTTTCTTCGCCCCCCTCACCTTTGGTGATATGGGCAATATGAAGAGAGCCTAAGCCAATCTGACGGACTGCTCGGAAGTATCGGCTGGCCGATTCTGCTGCCTCTGGAGGGCCATCCGTAGCAAAAGCAACGGAATCAAAGAGGGCATAATCTATGCTGTTTTCACGAACAATGCGCTTTAGCCGGTCGATTTCATAGACAAGGGCTCGTTCACATCGGGCGTAATAGATTCTCGGCATTGAATCGCCGAAAAGCCGTTCTAATCGGTCTCGGTGATCCTCCCCGGCCAATTCCCAATCAAAGAGAGCAACATTGATTCCGCGCTGCGCCATTCGTCCGGCGAGGTAAAGAGCAACATAGGATTTTGCTGCGCCTCCGTCGCCGAAGATGAAAGCCGGGTGTCTTTTTGGAAGGCTTAAACCGTCGATGCTTATTGAATCATCCGGTCCAGGCTTCTGAAGATCGCGCAAATCGATTGCTGGTTGCCCTTCGCGCTCTGCCGCCAACACCCTTTGGCTGAATTCCTCAAGAATGCCTATCCAATCTATTTCTTCGGGCTTTGTATTGGATAAAGAACTGAGCAGTTTTGCGCGTTCTGATCGAGCCCTGGCAGAGCTGAGATTGAAATCTGCAACGGATAAAACTCCGTCATAGGTTCTGGCGCCGGGTAGGGCGCAGCGAACGCATAGCTCACAGTTTAGTTCGTTGTGTTCACGTCTTAATCGATCCGCCTCGATTGAGATCCCACCTTGGGGCAGAGTGAGCTGATATTGTTCCCCCGATTCCTGCTTAAATTGATTTACAGGTTTTAGCATTTCATGTTTGGCCGGGTCCCAACATTCACCGCGTTCTATTTCCCGCTGGAATACGTCCGCTCCTTCCGCGTTCAGAACGTCCAACCAATCGAGGCCTTTTATTCCCTCGGGAATAGGTCCGGCAGGAATTCGATAATATACGATCCTATTTGCTTCATGTGCTCGTCTTGCAAGCTCTCTGGCTGAATTCTGCCCGGTTTCAGAGCGGTCCAAATCCGCCCAGATATCCACAATTTGAACCTTATCGGGAATGATAAATTTGCTCATTCCACCGGCGGATATTGTTGAGCAGGTCGGAGTCCCGGTCCCCTGCCAGACCGCAAGCCCGGTCTCCGGACCTTCCGCGACATTGAGGCTGTTCTCATATTCGTCAAAGTAAATCGCTCCCCCGGTGATGGGACCAATTGCTTTTTTTGCTTCTGGGACTTCTGCTTTGCATCCGTCTTTGGTGATGTAAATCCGCTGTATGCCAATCGGTTCTTTACCGGCATTCCTGACGAGAAAAACAAGCGCCGGATATTAGCCCGGCTTGGTTTGCTGATCGACAAAATAGGCAAGAGTCGAATGAAACCGGATATCCTTCGGATATGAGGTCAATTTTAGGCCGCGATTTTCCAGATATCGCCTGCCGGGTTCAGAGGCTTCATTGTCGAGCGGAATCGTTTCGCCCCATACCCGGCGCCAATAGGAAGGAGGTGCGCTCTCTGGCTTGTGATTATTGCCCTTTGGGGCAAAGAGGTCTTTTTCCTGGAGCCCTATGCAACGCAAAACCCGATCTAAATCGCACTTTGCATGGCAATACAGCAAAATGTTTTCATTGGCGCCAATACTGATAGACAAAGACGCTTTCCTGTCTTCATGCGCCGGACATTGGGCTTCATACTGATTCTTGCCACAAGCTTTGAATCCAGGTAGTTTTTGAAGGCGCTCGAATGCTGGCTGCATTAATTGCTCCGCTGGATGAGAAATTTTTCGAGATATTCCTGCCGATTCTGCAGGTCGAGAATTGTTCTATTGAGTTTGGCAATTTCTTTGCGTAGTCGATTGATGCTTTGCAGACTTCGCCGCGCAAAATCAAAACCGCTTTTTACATCCTTGGCTATTTCGATCAGTGGATCAGGTGGGATTGGCGGGCAAATCGCATTCATCAGTTCTTCAACTTCTTTACGGTCTTCACTTCGTTGTGATAGTGTATTCATAGTCGTCCATTTTAGGAATATGAGCCTGCCATCGCTGCCGCGCGAGGCGGGCTCAAGTTGTTTTAGGCACACGCCTCAAAAGCCTCTGATGCGGCCATGCCCAGAACTGCCGCGACTCGGCCAATGCGTTCATCTTGCGGCTTCACCGGTTCAATGCCATTGACCAATTTAGATAGCGTGGTTGGATTAACACCGGCCTGATTGGCTATTTTATAGGCAGGCTGATCGGCTAATTTTAGCCGTGCTTTGAACTCTCTTGAAATTTTAACCATTTTCAGCTCCAAAGAATTCTCTTTGTCTGCTTGTTGTATACACCCGATTCCGGATGCAGCTTGATTAATCAATGCTTATCTTTAAAAATGAAGCAGGGGGTGGAAATCAGGTCGGGAACCCCGGATTTATGCTTCTCTGTCGCGGCTCTCGATTATTGCGGTTATTGGATTGAAATAAAATATCTCAAGATTAACAAATAAAAGAAGGTGGAAATCAGCATGGGACGTATAGCCCGTAATAACGGCTCCTTTCATATGATTTTACTTGCGGTTGGAATCCGAACCATTTAGACAATTTTTCTTGACACGGATTGAGCGCCGAAATGGAGCGGATAGTATATATTCTTTCAGCGAAGGCGACGCATGTAGGGTTTCAGTCTTCCTTCCTTTTGGCCGGTTAGTAAGCTTACCTTTGCCCCATTCACGAAAT
>JAHFUH010000132.1 GCA_023265215.1 Acidobacteriota bacterium | reverse complement strand
CCAGCCAGAGCGTTTATCAGGCTGGACTTGCCGACATTAGACCGGCCCGCAAAAACAATTTCCGGAATCCCTTCCTGCGGGAAATCACGTTCTGAGACGGCGCTTATGACAAAATCGGCTTGGATCACTTGAGATTGCGCGGGTTAATGAGCGACATTCTCGTTTGGACGAGAGCCTTCGATATCCGGCATCGGGGGGACCTGCCTGGGGACAGGCTGCCGCTCCAGCGCCATCTGAAGCACCTCATCCATTGTTTCCACCAAAGTAACACTCAAATCCTCCCGGATATCCTTAGGGAGGTCCTGGAGATCCTTCTCGTTCTCTTTCGGAAGAATGACATTCTTGATTCCTGCACGGTGAGCCGCCAGCAGTTTTTCTTTTACCCCGCCGATCGGGAGGACCTTGCCCCGCAGCGTGATCTCACCTGTCATTGCCACATCATTGCGGACGGGTATCTTGGTCAGAGCCGATACTATCGTAGTGGCCATTGTGATTCCGGCTGAAGGCCCGTCTTTTGGGATAGCCCCTTCCGGAATGTGTATGTGCAGATCCATCCTCTTGTGGAATTCCCGGCCAATGCCGAAATCGTCTGCCCGGCTTCGGACGAAAGACATCGCCGCTCTCGCGGATTCCTGCATCACTTCGCCGAGTTTCCCGGTGAGCGTCAGCTGACCTTTGCCCTCCATAAGGGTGACTTCAATCTGGAGCACTTCGCCTCCGACTTCAGTCCAGGCAAGGCCGGTCGTCAATCCGACCTGGTTGTTTTCGGTGATAAACTGAACTCTGAATTTCGCACGGCCTAATAGTTTTTCAACCTCCTCAGGCGTAATCGAAATGCTTGTAACTTCAGCCGTTACAATTTTCTTTGCCGTTTTCCGGCAGACATTGGCGATTTCGCGCTCCAGGTTTCGAACTCCTGATTCGCGAGTATATTTCCGGATTATTTCCAGTAAGGCTTCATCCGCGAATGAAATCTGCTCCGGCTGAAGACCGTTGGCTTCGACCTGTTTCCGGACCAGAAACCGTTTTGCGATTTCGAGTTTCTCATGCTCGGTGTAGCCGGAAAGCTGGATTACCTCCATGCGGTCCTGAAGAGCGCGCGGGATTGTATACAGCACGTTTGCTGTCGCGATGAACATCACCATGGAAAGATCGAATTCCGAATCCAGGTAGTGGTCCACGAACATGTGATTCTGTTCCGGATCAAGCACTTCCAGCAATGCGGCAGAAGGATCTCCGCGGAAATCCATGCTCATTTTATCCACTTCGTCCAGCATGAAGACGGGATTCCGCGTTCCGGCCTTTTTCATGTATTGAATAATCTGTCCCGGCAGGGCTCCTATATAGGTACGCCTATGTCCCCGGATCTCCGCTTCATCCCGAACTCCGCCCAGCGAGAGACGGACGAACTTGCGCCCTGTTGCCCGGGCTATGGATTTGCCCAGAGAAGTTTTGCCTACGCCTGGAGGGCCTACAAAACAAAGAATCGTTCCTTGAGGTTTCTTAACCAGGCTTCGGACTGCGAGGAATTCAAGGATGCGGTCCTTTATCTTTTCAAGGCCGTAATGATCCTCTTCCAGCACTTTCTTCGACCAGTTTATATCGCGTATTTCGCGCGACTTATTATTCCACGGCACGGCCAGGAGCCAGTCGAGGTAGGTCCGGGAAACAGTTGATTCCGCCGACATGGGAGGCATCATTTCGAGTCGCTGAATTTCTTTCAGAGCTTTTTCGTGAGCGTCCTTCGGCATTTTTGCGGCTTCGACCTGCTTTTTCAGATCGTCAAGTTCGCTCTTTTCGTCTTTGCGGCCCAGTTCTTTCTGGATCGCCTTCATTTTTTCATTCAGGTAGTACTCTTTTTGAGCCCGCTCCATCTGGCGCTTCACCCGCCCCTGGATGTTGCGGTCTACCTTGATTTTTTCCATCTCGACTTCAATGATCTCGTTAATTTTTTCGATGCGCTCCGCGAGGTCCACCATCTCGAGCAACTGCTGTTTTTCTTCAATGCTGATGGGCAGGTTGGCGCAAATATTGTCCGCCAGCTTGGAAGGCTCGAGCGTCTTCATAGCATTTAGAATCGCATCGTAGTTCACATGATGGCTGAGCTTTGAGAATTGCTCGAATGCCGTCTGAAGGCGCTTGATCAGCAGGTTGGTGCGGGCGCTCGAAACAGATGTTTCTTCAAGCAGTTCCACGTCTGCAACAAAAAATCCCGGGTCGTTCGAATGTCGAATGGCTCGGACTCGCTGGATGCCCTCAACAAGCACTTTGATGTTTCCGTCGGAGAGCTTGACGCTCTGGACGATATTGGCGACTGTGCCTATGGCGTAAATGTCCGAAGCTTTTGGTTCATCGATGGAAGCGTCCATCTGAGTCGCCAGGAAAACGCGCTTCGATCCTTCAAGGGCAAATTCCAGGGCACGTACAGAAGTAGGTCTCCCAATTACGAACGGGATCATCATGTGAGGGAAAACCACCACATCCCGGATAGGAATCATCGGAAGACGTTCAGTTTTTTTGGGAGGCATTTCGTTAGTCATTCTTAAAGTTAACCGGCCTTTTCCAATAACGCGAAGGCGATATCTTTGTTCTCTACCATCTCGCGCGTTATCATAAATTCCTTTATCTTTTTCTGCGATGGCAACTGGTACATTACATCCAACATAAGATCTTCGAGGATGATTTTCAAGCCGCGGGCCCCCATTTTGCGCTCCAGCGCAAGAGCTGCGACTGCGCTTATCGCATCGTCGGTGAACTTAAGTTTGACGTTCTCAAATTCAAAGAGCTTCTGATATTGGCGAACCAGCGCATTTTTCGGTTTGGTCAGGATATCCACGAGCGCCAGGTGATCGAGTTCGGAAAGCGAGCCAATGACCGGCAGTCTGCCGACGAATTCCGGTATTAACCCAAATTTGATCAAATCCCTGGGTTCACAATTTTCAAGAATGTTTGCCGGCTGTTCCTTTTTAGTGCTCTTCAGCACTTTGGAGGATTTTTCGTTCACAAGGAAGCCCATGCTTTTCTTGCCGGTTCTGCGTTCAATGACTTTTTCGAGCCCGACAAAAGCCCCACCGCATATAAATAAGATGTTTGTCGTGTCGATTTGGATGAATTCCTGATGAGGATGCTTCCGGCCCCCCTGGGGCGGCACATTTGCGATCGTGCCTTCAAGTATCTTCAGCAGCGCCTGCTGCACTCCCTCGCCGGATACGTCCCTGGTAATCGAGGGGTTTTCATCCTTTCTGGCAATTTTGTCAATCTCGTCAATATAGACAATGCCTTGCTGGCATTTCTCTTTGTCGCCTCCGGCGTTCTGCAGAAGCTTGAGAATTATGTTCTCGACATCTTCTCCCACATAACCCGCTTCCGTAAGGGTTGTGGCGTCCACAATGGCAAAGGGAACAGAAAGCATCCTGGCCAGTGTCTGGGCAAGGAGCGTTTTCCCTGTGCCGGTGGGACCGATAAGGAGCACGTTGCTTTTCTGAAGCTCGAGATCTCCGCGTTTCTTGGAGATTTCCAGGCGCTTGTAGTGGTTGTAGACTGCGACCGCCAGCTTCTTCTTGGTCGTTTCCTGGCCTATGACGTAAAGGTCAAGAAACTCTTTTATCTCTTGAGGCTTCGGTAGTTTTTCACCAATCGGAGAGGTTACAACATCATCGGCGATGATTTCATTGCAGACGTCGACGCATTCATCGCATATGTAAACGGTCGGCCCCGCAATAAGCTTTTTGACATCATTCTGACTCTTGGAACAGAATGAACATCGTAAAACATCATCACGCTCGTCATCTTTTCTCAAAGCAGTCCTCCAGGGGGATACAGATAAGCCGCCCTACTCTTTTTTCACGATTACCTGGTCCACTACACCGTATTCCTTCGCTTGATTCGCAGTCATAATATAGTCGCGTTCAACATCCTTCTCGATGCGCTCCATATTCTGACCGGTGTGTTTGGCAAGGATTTGATTCATCGATTCGCGGAGCCTTAGGATTTCCTTGGCATGGATGTCTATATCCGTCGCCTGGCCTGCCAGGCCGCTCATAGATGGCTGATGGATTAAGACTCTGGAATTTGGTAGGGCAAAACGCTTCCCCGGAGAGCCTGCCGCCAGCAATAAAGCCCCCATGCTGGCTGCCTGGCCAATGCAAATTGTCGACACATTCGGCCGAATGTACTGCATGGTATCGTAAATTGCCATTCCTGCCGAAATGGAACCGCCGGGGGAGTTTATATATAGATGGATGTCTTTTTCCGGATCTTCGGCTTCCAAAAAGAGGAGCTGAGCTGTTACAACGTTGGCAACATTGTCATCGATTGGAGTTCCAAGGAAAATAATATTATCTTTGAGAAGACGCGAGTATATGTCATACGCCCGCTCACCTCGATTGGTCTGCTCGACCACCATGGGTATTAATGCCAATGGATTTACCCCCCGGTTATATTAGCATTGAGATAGATGAAATCAAGCGCCTTGTCCTCGCGCAGATGCTGCTTATAGCTTTGAAGCCTTTCCTCTTTTTCAAGCTGTGCCTTAAGCGCGGCCGCGGATTTGTTTGTGCCTTCCGTTAGCTTTTGAAGCCCTGAATCGATTTCATTATCGCTTACGTCAATCCCTTCCTTACGGGCTATCGCGTCGAGCAGAAGGGAGCGGCGCACAGATTGTTCCGCGCGAGGGCGCTCCTCGTCAAAAATCTTTTTCCAATCAATAGAAGTCTGATTGATATCGATTCCCTGGTAAGCCAGACTATTTGCCATTCGCTGGACGCGCGACTCGAGCTCGTCCTGCACCATGCACTCCGGAACGTCGACGGTTTGGCGCTGCACAATGGAATCCAGCAACGCCTCTCTCGCCCTCTTTTCGGCATTTTGCTTCGCCTGCGTTACCAAATCATCGCGGACTTTGCTTTTCAAGGCTTCCAGATTCTCATGCCCGAGATCCTTGGCGAAATCGTCGTTGGTTTCCGGCAGTTGTTTTTCCTTTATGTCTTTTACCTGCACAGTATAGCGGACCTTCTTGCCGGCAAAGCTCTTCCTGTGATAATCCGCCGGATAGCTGACTTCAAACGACCGGGTCTCCCCGGCCCTGGCGCCTCGCAGGTTTTCCGAGAAATCCGCGTTTGTCTGAGGATGGCCCACAATGAGCGTTATGTCCTCCTCATGCAACGGCTTGCCCCCATCCAGGAACTGGCTGTCCACTGCCACGCTGAGATAATGGCCGTCGCAAGCCTCGCTTCCATCGATCGGAACAAACTGAGCATGTTGCTCACGAAGCGTGTCAATGGCCTTGGAACTCTCTTCTTCCGTAACTTCAGTCGGCGCCAGTGTTACCGGAATACCTTTATAATCTTTTACTTCCAGCTCAGGCAAAACTTCAAAGGCCAGCGTGAATTTCAAAGGATTGCCGGGTTTGTTATCTAAATTCTCTACGTTGGGCTGAGCCAGGGGATGCAGATTGCGTTCGGCCACCGTGTCTTTCCAGCACCGCTCAATAATCTTCTGAGTTGCATCCTTGATCAGATCGCTCCCATAGCGTTGCCTTATGATGCTCAGAGGCGTCTTTCCCGGTCGGAAACCCGGGACCTTGGCATTCCTGGCGTACTCTCGAGCGATCTTTTCCACTTCCTGATTCAGTTCCTCGGGCGGTACTTCAACCGCCATGCTTCTCTTGCAGCTGTTTATCTCAACTATTTCTACTGTCAACTTGAATTCCCACCTGTTTGCAGTTTGGCTAATTTAAAAGGTCTTTCTACCTCGTCCTTTTTTTCGCTTACATTTGAATTATAGTCATAAAACATCAGCTATTGCTATGATTTGATTTAATTCCCCACCTGTTCCCAATACGGTAGGGTTATGGTGCGAAAGGGGGGAGTTGAACCCCCACCCCTTGCGGGACTGGATCCTAAGTCCAGCGCGTCTGCCAATTCCGCCACTTTCGCAGTTGACCGGCTCCAAAATGCCGATTTTGCTTCACTCTTTTGAGAACCGCAGCCGGAGAGGCAAGATACTGTGGCGAGTTCGTCATTAAAGGGGGCAATTTAGCAAAGCCTCGTCACCGTGTCAACAAAAGGGTAAATATGGTAGCGTCCCACATTTACCCCCCAAAATTACAATTGATAAATGGCAAATGATATTTGATAAACTTTTTATTTGGTACAATGGGCTCCGACCTCAAATGGAGCGTGTCTATGAAGTTAGGCGTTATTGAATATATCGATTGTGCCCATTACCTGCCGGGGCACGACAAGTGCGGTTCCCTGCACGGCCATACCTATAAGATTGAAGTGGTAATAGAAGGCGAAAAGAAATCCGGGATGATCATAGATTTTGCTGAGCTTAAAAAATCAATTAAAAGTGCTCTGAATCTTTTTGACCATAAAACTCTTAATGATTTAATCGAGTATCCTTCCGTCGAAAACATTTGCGAGGCGATCAAAAACCAATTGGGCGAATGCATCAGATTTCCATTCACGCTTCGAGTTTGGGAAGGACACGGCAAGTGGGTCGAGATGTAACACCATTTACGATTGACGATTTACGATTGCAAACATACGTATGATTTCAATCGTCAATCGTAAATCGTACATTATTTCGGGGCGAGTATTGGATACAATGTGGGGCTGAAAAGAAAACGGGCGAGACGCTCGTCTGTTTTCATAAGAGCAGTGACCGTTTCCTGAGCCTTTCCGGGATCCGCTACCACAAACCAACCGTATTCTCGATCCAGCACTTCCGCAAGGCTTCGAAGAGAAAGCATCTCCTGCTTTTTGCTCTGATCAATCTCCGGCTGCGGAATCATCAGATAACGCCTAAATTGCTCGAAAGCTTCCTGAACGCCGGATTCAATCCAGTCTATTTTTCCAGACTTCAGATATCGAAAAGGGATCAGGTTGGCTTTGCCGGGAATGAAATCGATCATCATGGTAACGCCATTTTGAGTTGAGGTGAGTTCTCCAAATGCCGCCCATTTGGCCGTGAGCCAGGTTGAAGCAGATTCAACTGTCTCCGGCGTCAGATTGCGATTTTGCCCAGCCGCCTGAATAGCGACAGGCATGGATTCCCATAACGGGATGATTTCAAACTCTCGGGCCTGCGAGCTGGCCTTTCCCATCAGGATCGGGGCGGCCATGGCTGTCCAGCGAAAATCGGCTTTATTTTCGGATACATTGAGAGGGAAAAAAGCAACTCGCGTGGTGGAGGTGGGGGCAAGATCTATACTCGCCTTTTTGGAAAAGCACGCCGATTGAAAAAAAATGATTAGAACTGCAGACGCTGCCAGCAGACACAACCCGGATCTTTGGCAGTACTGCTTTTTAAAGCGATTGAGCATGTTCGCTTGTCTCCCCTCCCAAAATCCTTGAGACATAGGTTCGTTTTGACGTTGTATCCTTACCACAAGTTGTCTGAACACGCAATGAAGGAAGGAAGCTGGAAGCCGGAAGTCTGAAGCCAGAATAAAAAAGCGGCTGGTTCTGCAATTTCCCTGAAATAGTTTCAATTCGGGAGAAACAATATCCCGGAGGTTTTAATGGACGATCGACCGGGAGAATCCGGCGCCGCCCTGATCATCACATTGATAGCCCTGTCTCTTTTCTCGCTTCTGGGGCTTTTCATGTTGCTCAATGCGGCCACCGGTTTGCAGATCAGCGACAATTATGAAAGCCATGTGCAGGCATCTTACGCGGCACTTGCGGGCCTAAGCCATGTGCGGGCATTACTGCGGGGCCTTTCTTTCGACGATCTCCTGAAAGGTCCGGACGGTGCCTGCAATCAGAGCACTTCATACATAGCCCAGGCCAGGACTTTTGCTTTTCGCAACCTGTTAACCCTGACAGCCGCTCAATCCTTGAATATTGACGATCCCTCTTCCGTCCTGACAGGAATTCCGGATGATGGGCTGATCAACACCGGGTATTTTGAAAGCGCCAGCGGCGCCGTTCTTATCCCGCTGTCGGGAATTGCTCAACTGGCCCCCAATCCCTACGGCTCTGGAAAGATCGTTACCTCCCGCTATTTCGTAAAAATTTCCGATAATAATGGTGAAGCCGCAGAAATTGCCGGAGACCCGGGCAATGATCCGTTTTTCGATGGGGATGGGGTAATAATAGCCCGGTCCATGGGGGTCGCAAGGACACTTTCTGATTTCACAGGAGCAATTAGCCGAAACAATTCGGTTGCTGTTTTCGAAGCGCGCTTCAGGCGTTATTACACCTTTGACCTCGGACCTGCCGTGGTTCTTCAGGGCATTCAGGTAAGCCCATCATTTGATGGGCCCTATGAAATCACCGGAGGCGAATTCCCAGCCATCGGAACGATTGACGCCAATATCAATGATGGCATATTCCCCGACCAGACGATTCGAATGGCGCCTTTGAGCAATGGGATTATTCAGGGCGGAAGCTTGCCAAAGCCTTCGGTTCAAGAGCTTTCCGGACTGATTGCCTCCAGTCCGGAGAAATCGCTGCTGTTGCAGCCAGAGTATCTCTGGAAATTAACTCGGGTCTGGGCGCCGCGTTTCGCCGACTATTTCTATGTCGGGGATCAGAGTTGGTCCGGTTCGAATACGCCATACATGGGGTCCTATGATGTCTCAAAGCCGTCAAAAGCTTCGGGCCAGGACCCGAAAATCGTCGTGGTCAATGGAAACCTTCAGCTTGCGGGAAACATCTCCGGCGGCGGATTGCTTGTTGTGACAGGCGATTTCTCCTGCTCCGGCTCGTTCGTCTATAACGGTTTGATTCTTGTCGTCGGCTCCGGACGCTTATTTATCTCAAGCTCAGGCATGAATATCGAGGGAGGAGTATACGTTTCGAACTTGAGCGTTTCCAGCGGCCAGGTCAAATTCGGGACAACGGTCTTTTCAATAAGCGGGGCTAACAGAATTGCTGCACAGCAAGAAGGGGTCCGAATGGCAATTAGGTTGATTCCTGCATCTCAGATTGGATTTCGTGAGATTGCCGGCGCTGATCCGTAAAAACAGTTTTAAGTATTAAGTTTTGAGCTCGAAAAACTCCAAACCTAAACTAATTCTTGCAGCTGGCGCAGCTTGAGGCACTGCACGATGAGCAACCGGATGACATGGAATGAGTGCTTCCGTCGCCTGAACGGCTGACTCCATTGAAACAGGAAAAGAGTCTTTCCACCTGGCCGGATTTGCAATCCGGGCAGGAGACTCCGTTTTCGGAGCTACCACCGTACACTAATTTTTCAAATTCGGATTCGCATTTCAAACACTTGTATTCATATATGGGCATGGCAACCTCATAATTCTTTAAACAAATAATCGTATCAATAAATCCGGTTGCAGTAAACAATCCACAGAGCAGAGCTCCAAACCTTCAAATTCCAAACTGTCTTAAGCCCTGGGATCCAAAGGTCGTTGGATTACCTTATCCGAAAGCTCATTAACGTCGTCCGGCCTATGAGGGAAATGCTGGGAGAGCGCCTGGCCGCAGCTTTCGATTGCTGCGCAGATGCCGGCGCATACATTCCCTCCCTTTATCCCGCGGATTATAAAATCCCTCACGTTTTGCCAGTGCTGGTCCCCCATCTTTTCGTGAATTCCCCGATCCCCAATGACCACAACTCTTCTCTCAAAAAAGGAGAGAAAAATCTCGATGCCATTGGATTCGCGGGTCCGGTAGAGGCCGCTGGAGTAAAACTGCATAAAAGCGGCTTCGTGTACGCGGGCATCCATTTCTTTTTGCGAAATAAACCAGCGACGCCAGGGCAAATAAGGAAGAATAAAGCTGAAGACGGCAAACGAAATGAATTCCGTCAAAAGCAAATTCGTAATGCTGTGGGAGAAGTAGGGCAGATTTTCAGCGTTGGGGAATATCAGGGGAATCAGCAGGTAAATGGCTGTAATGATGGCCATCCCGAACACCGCCCCCTGAAGAGTGGCATGATGGTAGTGGGAAGAAGCATCTGCCGTGGCGAAAACGATCTCACCTGAGGTCATGGATTCGGCTTTTTGGATTGCCGCTTCGACCTGTTTATTTTCTTCATCGTTTAGCAGTTTCATAGTTCAACCATTAGGGAAATTGTCCTCCGGTTTATTACCAGCTGCCCGAACTGCCACCGCCTCCAAAGCCGCCGCCTCCACCAGAAAAACCGCCACCTCCGCCAAACCCGCCACCCCCGCCGGAGAATCCACCGCCTCCGCCACCGCCCCAAAAGAAGGGGCCTCCAAATCCTCTTGTGCCGCGTCCCGATCTGGGCCCGAGTTTGCCGAGGATCCATAGTAAAGGAAAAAGAAAAAGAATAAGCAGGTTGATGATGTGACCGCCGGAACGAGTAGATCTTGTCTC
>JAHFUH010000643.1 GCA_023265215.1 Acidobacteriota bacterium | reverse complement strand
TGCCGGATTTCAGCGTTTTCGACACATTCGAGTCATTCAAAACTTATCCGCTTTTGACCAGCCGCGGATGCCCCTACCGATGCACCTATTGCTCAGTGCCGACAATCAGCGGCAGGAAATGGAGAGCCCGCAGCGTCGAAAGCGTTATGATCGAGATAGACCATGCAATCAATGCTCTTAAGATGAACTCGGCTGTCATTATTGACGACAACTTTACACTCGACCGGGGGCGCGCCGAGTCCATTTGCAAGGCCATCATCGACCGGGGGTATAAGTTAACGTGGTCCTGCGGCAATGGAATTCGCGCAGACCGGATTTGGCCCGAACTAGCCCAGCTAATGTTCGAGGCGGGGTGTCGTGAGGTGGCGTTCGGCATTGAAAGCTGGGATCCGGAGATCCTGGCCAATCTGTCTAAAGGGGAAGATCGCCATCAAATTCAGCATGGCATCGAGATTGCCCGCGCGGCCGGTATGAAGGTCACCGGATTCTTCATGATCGGATTGCCCGGCTCAACCTATCGCAAGGACCTGCGCTCCCTCGCCGTTGCGCAACGGCTTCAGCTCGACAACTACTACTTCGGACTTACAGTTCCCTACCCGGGCACAGCCCTCTGGCAGTGGGCGCAAGAGAATGCCCAGTTCCTGATACCCTGGCAGAACAGCTATCACATTTCCGAGGTGTTCCGGGACGGCCTCGAACGGATCAAATTGGATCCCGTGTTTGACACTCCGGAATACCCTGCTGAACAACGCAGAAAAATATTCCAGGCAGTTCAGAATGCCAAGGCTCGGAACGCTTCACGCAGCCTGCGTAAAATCCAGAGAAATCTCCGATCCGCTCCAGGCCGTCCGATGGTAGTGATCCGCTCTTCCCGTCGCGACAGTATTTTTGCGCTTTTGCATGACCTCAGCCCGGCGAATCCACGCGTGATTCTGTGGAAGGGCGATGGGGATTTCCTGGCCAACATGGATCCCGGCGTGAGAAAAGCGTATCAGGCCATCCAGGTGCCCGGCCCGGATTTCTTCAGTCCCGAGGACGGAACGGAGCAGTTGAGGCACACACTGGCGGACTGCGTGGTTGCCTTTGATGTTCCCGGAGGATTGCTCGAAAAATATCAGAATGTGCTCAACTTTGCGCGCTCGCTGCAGCCGCGTCAAATCTTGGCCCTGGTCGGGGATGAATTCCTGCTCCTGCACTATAACGGAAGCGATACGGCTTCTGCCGCCTCGCACCCTGGCGCCTCGGTGGTGAATTCTGGAAGAACCGATGCCGAGGCATGCAATCCCAAAGAGTACCAATAGGATAGTGATATAAATGCTGACCATTGGCATTGATGCACGAACCTGGTTTTTTCGCAGCGGCCTGGGACGATACTGCAGGAACGCGCTGTCGTCGATCGTCGCGGGGCGCGACGGCGCCCGGTTTGTCATTTGGCTATCGAAAGAGAAGACAGTCGCGGACTTTCCGGATTTTGGATCGAACGTGGATGTTCGTATCTCCCAGGCTGCTTTCGGCGACCTGGATGCTGAACTCACCACTTTTCGCAAGGAAATCGACCATAGTCCGGCCGATGTCTTTTTTTCGCCGTTTTCCCCTGTCCCCGCAAGCATCCGGATGCCGTTCGTATTGACAGTTCATGATCTGGTGGCATTCCAACATCCTGACTTGCTCGTCGATTCCACGGTGCAGTATTTGAAATCCGCACTGCCCCGGAGTCTGTTGGCGGCAGCGTCCATCGTGGCAATCTCCAGCAATACAGCCTCGGACATTGAGTCTTTCTTTCCAGGCTCAGTGCCCCGGACCGTTGTGATTCCACCGGGAGTTGAGGAGCGGCTTTTCAACAGGATCCGAAACTCTTCAGACGGCTCTGTTCTTCAGAGTCGTGGTTTGTATGAAAATGGTTACATTCTTTATGTCGGCAACCTGGAGGCTCGTAAGAATCTCCTTCGCGCGGTTGAGGCCTATGAAGGGTCATCTCTGTTCGACCGCGTCCAGTTTGTCCTGGCAGGCACTCCGCGTTGGGGAGTCGAGGACCTAATGCTGAAAGTCCGGCATGCCAGATTGAGAAATCAAATCCGGCTGTTACATTACGTACCCGACGAGGAATTGCCGTCGCTCTATCGAGGAGCGCTCTTTTTCGTCTATCCCTCGCTGTACGAGGGATTTGGCCTGCCTGTGCTGGAGGCCATGGCTTGCGGCGCTCCGGTACTTACATCCAATCGCTCTTCGCTTCCCGAGATTGCGGGGGATTCCGGACTCCTGGTTGATCCCGAGAGCGTAAAAGAAATTCGGTCTGGGATGGAGCGTCTGGCAACGGATGCCTTGCTGCGCAAGCGTTTTTCTGAGCTCGGCCTGGCCCGGTCTCATGCGTACCGCTGGCAGGTCACTGGAGAAAATATTTTTCAAGTTCTGGAAAATCACAGGCGTGAGCACGTGGCATTTACGCCTGAAAGTGTTGAGGAGAACTGAAGCGGCCTGCTTCTTTGTTTGAAAAAGCAGGTCCGGCGATCGAGGGAAAGCGTCCGTATGGCCAGCCATTCTGAGGAAATAAGGGTGAAGTACACGAAAGATTACTACCTGAATGTCTGTGGTGGCGACGAGCTTCCCGCATTTGATTCTAAATGCCGGCTACCTCTGCGGATGGCACAATTGTTCGGCATGGCCCATGTAAAAGCGTGTGATCAGGTTCTCGACCTCGGATGCGGCCGGGGCGAGCTGGTATGTGAAGCTGCCGCACTGGGGTGCGAGGCTACGGGAGTAGATTACAGCGCCGCTGCGATCGAGCTCGCCCGGAAAAAAGTTGCAGGAACTCCCTGGGAGAAGCGCTGTCAATTCCACCACGCGTCGATCAGCCAGAATATTTTCGGGGAGGGACAATTCGATGTGATCTTTGCGCTCGACGTATTCGAGCATATCCACCGGGACGAACTCAGGCAGCTTCTCAGTATCGTAAAAAGGAGGCTCAAGCGGGGAGGCCGGTTTGTTTTTCATACATCACCCAATCGATACTACTACTCTACGGCCTATCGCTGCGTGTGGGCATTAGCGCGCTTATTGGGCAAAACCAATCTTCGCCAAAACAGCCGCTGTTCTTACGAGAATGAGATGCACATTGGCGAGCGGACCCGGAGGGAGCTGGAACTCCTATTCAGGGAAGCAGACCTCGAATGTGACATCTCGCTTTTTGGACTTGAAAGAATTCTGCACACCATTCAGCAAAGCGGTCTCGGACCAACAGTTCGACATCGCTTGGCACATTGGGCCTGCCATCCGCGACTCCGCAACTGCACCAATAGCGATATCATCGGCCTGGCATCCCATGATTTGTGCGAATTGAATGAGTTGTTCACGATCAAGCCAAGACAGTAGATCTCGCTGGATCATCCGGGCTTTTTCAATGAAGGCTGGTATGTGCCCGTTGGGG
>JAHFUH010000131.1 GCA_023265215.1 Acidobacteriota bacterium | reverse complement strand
GATAGCGATAAATTTTCGGCGGTACCGGATCCGTGGGGAAATAGTTCATTCCCTGTTTGAGGGGGACAGAAATATCGTACCAACCCGCTGGGACTTTGACAGCCATGAGAGCCTCCTTAATCGAATTTGGAATAATCCGATGTTACAGGATTTTGGTTTTAGAAGCCAGAAGCCAAAAGCCGGAATGAGAGTCCTGTGCTCCATTATGTTGTTGGCAGATGTGATCGTCTTTGAGAATATGGGGGACCATGGAAAAGACAGTCATGACAGTAACCGGACCCGTTCCGGTAAACAGGCTTGGCGTTGCCCTGATGCACGAGCACTTCACCTTTGCCTATCCGGGCTGGTTCGCCGATGACAGTTTGTCGCCGTATAACCGGGATGCGGCGGAGACCGCATGCCTCGGGGTTTTGGAGGACGTAAAGAAATTCGGAGTTCAGACAATCGTTGATGCGACCGCAGCTGATGTGGGCGGCCGCGATCCTGTTCTGCTGAAAAACCTCTCAGAAAAATCCGGCGTCCATATCATAGCCGCTACCGGTCTCTTCCCGGAAAGCGTCGGTGCAGGCAACTACTACAAATGGCAGTCGACGATGAGAGGCCGGAATCTCGAAGAAGATTTGTATGAGTTGTTTTCGACCGAGATAAACGTCGGGATCCGGGGATCTGGAGTGAAGGCCGGGATCCTTAAAGTGGCGACAGGAGATCCGGGCATAACCGAATACGAAGCGACGGTTTTCACGGCTGCCGTGCGGGTAGCGAAAGAGACGGGCGTTTCGATCATTACCCATACCGAAGCTGCAACAGTCGGGCCGGCACAGCAGGAGCTGTTTCTCAAGCTCGGTGCAAATCCCGAAAGGATAATGATCGGGCATCAGAACAACTCGGAGATCATCGACTACGCCCTGTCTCAACTGGAAATGCCGGGCTTCTATCTTGGCTTCGACCGGGTCAATCCTCTGATGTCGGCTGCCTCTGAAGACAACATTGTTTCGCTTGTGATGCGGGGATTTGGCGATAGGCTCATGATTTCTCACGACTGTATTTTCGTGTGGCTCGGCAGACCGGGGAAGTTTGCCCCGCAATTCTCCGGCTGGTACCCCGACTATCTGTTTAAAAAATTAATTCCAAAGATGAAAGCCGCCGGAGTTACGGATGAGCAGATCCGGGGCATTCTCGTGGATAACCCGCGGAGATTTTTCGGAGGCGAGCAATAAAATGACATCCAAAATGAGGTTGATCAGCAGAAAGGATTTTATCCGGTGGGCGGCTTTGGGCTGCGGTGTCTTATCCATTTCTTCCCGGTTGGTGCGCGCGGCTGCGGTGGGATGGAGCGACGTCCCGGAGATTCTTGCGCGCATCAAACCTCCTGTTTTCCCCAAACGTGATTTTGACATTATGAAATATGGCGCTGCGGGCGACGGCGCCAAAGACTGCAGCGAGGCATTCAAGAAAGCCATCGCCGAGTGCAGCCAGGCTGGAGGCGGCCGTGTGATCGTTCCCGCCGGTGATTTCCTGACCGGCGCCATTCATTTGCGAAGCAATGTCAATCTTCACGTCTCCGAAGGAGCCACTCTGCGGTTCAACACAGATCCCAAGCTCTACCTCCCGGCAGTCTACACGCGATTCGAAGGAGTGGAGTGCATGAACTATTCGCCATTCATCTACGCTTTCCAGCAGGAGAATGTTGCACTAACGGGCGCTGGAACCCTCGATGGGCAGGGGAGCAACGAGCATTGGTGGTTGTGGACTCGCAATCAGATGCCGGCGCGGAGCCGGTTGATTGAAATGGGCGAGAACGACACCCCGGTGAAAGACCGCGTTTTCGGCGATGGAAGCTATCTTCGGCCGAATTTTATTCAGTTTTATCAATGCCGGAATGTGCTTGTGGACGGCATTAATGTCAAGAACTCGCCGATGTGGGAGATCCATCCGGTTTTGTGCACTAACGTAACGGTACGAGGAGTGACCATCGCGAGCCACGGCCCGAACAATGACGGATGCAACCCGGAATCGAGCCGAGATGTGCTTATTGACAATTGCGTTTTCGACACGGGTGACGATTGCATTGCAATCAAGTCCGGGCGCAATCGCGACGGCCGCCGCGTCGGCGTCCCTTCGGAGAACATCATTGTCCGCAATTGCCGGATGAAAGACGGCCACGGCGGCGTTACGATAGGCAGCGAGGCCTCCGGTGGGGTGCGCAATGTTTTCGCGGAGAACTGCCAGATGGACAGCCCGAACCTTGACCGGGCCCTGCGTCTCAAAACAAATTCGGTCCGCGGCGGTTTTATCGAGAATATTTTTATGCGCAACGTTACGGTCGGGCAACTGGCTGATGCTGTGCTCCGCGTCGATTTGTTCTATGAAGAAGGGGATAAGGGGAAATTCCCGCCGGTTGTTCGCAATATCGAGATGACCAACGTCATCAGCAAAAAAAGCAAATACGCTCTATACCTGCGCGGCTACAAGCAGGACCCATTGCGCGACATCCGCCTGGTGCAATGCAATTTTGAAAATGTCGCGGAAGTGGATGTCGTCGAGAATGTGGAGGGACTTAGTTACGATCGCGTAACAGTGAACGGCCAAGTCCGGCGTTAGCGGGAGCATGTGAGTGGGACGCCCGCGCTCCTTACTGCAGCTTAATAACTGCTTTGTTGCTTGTGATGCTTCCGGAACTGTTTTTTGCAGTAACGGTATAGATGGCCGCATCCGCGGCCGTGACATTTTTCAATGTCAGCATTTCACCTGTCGCGCCACTGATCGGCTTGCCATTTTTGTACCATTGGAAGCTTGCTTCCGGAACCGCGGCCAGTTTGATATGAAGCTCGACTGTCCGGCCGGCCTTCGCCGCTGCTGATTGCGGCTGCAATAGGATCAGCGGCGCCATTTTGGGGATCCATCCCCCAAGTATGTAGGCGGGATCCGAATAGCCGGCAATAGTCGCTGCGTCCTTCTCCATCGTAAGCTGCCGTGATGCCGGATGGCGCAGGCTGGCGTCGATCGGATTCCCGTCGCTCAGATTTGTGCTGTTATATTCCCAGAAATGAACGTTCGAGGTGTCGCCGCCTAGCGGGCCCCAGCCGGCGGGATCAATGCCTGCCAGTGCGCACTTGATCAGGACGGCTTCGCAATAAGGATAATTCTTGCCGCCATTGGTCGGTGCGCGTGCAATCACCGTTTTTTGGTTTCCCCTCGTTTGAAATTTGCAGTTCACGAAAACATTCCCGTGATTTTCGGCTGTGTTGCGGATCCACATAAAGGGGCCGCCGGAGCTCAATTCACAATTGTTAAAGAAGGCAGGTCCGCGTCCAAGTATCGTGTCGCCGTCGCCCACTATGCGGGAGTCGGTGAAGTATGCAGAACCATTTGATTGCAGGGCATCACCGGAGCCGGCGACGTTGACGTTGCTGACGATTATTTCTTCCCCATTCAGCAGCAATCCCTCCGCTTGGCCGTATGCGGTTGTTTTGATCGTGAGATTCACAAGATGAATCCTGCTTGAATGGTCCACCGCAAAAGCCGCCCGGCGAGAGGGGAAAGATCCCGGGACCTCGTTGGTCTTGATATTCACCGGATGTGGATTGAAAACTTCGTTGTTGGCATAGAAGACGACTACCTTGTCTCTGTCTTCGCCGAGAATGGTGATGTTGGATTTGTTGCGGAAATAGACGATTTCCTCATACATGCCGTTCCTGATGAAAACGGTAACATGCTTCGGATTATAGTCGGGAATGGAATCGAGTGCGCCCTGAACGGTGTTAAAGTCTCCGGTGCCGTCTGCACTGACTACAAGTTTTTCAGAATCGGATCGAGGCCGCATCTTTGTTGTAAATCTCCAGCCCGTTTTCCCCGTGATTCCGGAAAAGCTGTTGTCCTTCAGGGTCAGCACTCCCGGATCGATTGTTACATAATATGTTTTGCCGTGTTCCAGAAGATTGTTGTGCGGGTAAATGGTTGCCGTTCTGTCGTGAATAATGACCGGGTAAAAATGAAACGCGTCTGTAAACCCGCCAATAATAGTCCGTTGATAGTTGTCCGGCGTAGGGTCCGCAGAGCCGGAGGGGGTTCCCGGTTTTGTATTGGCGTTGGTGAAGCGTCCGGGAACGTAAGGATAAGGGACTGGGATATAGATCGCGTTGGGGGATGGAGTCGTTGCAGTCGGCCCGGGCGGGATGCTCAGATCAAGATAATCAACCAACCTATCCTCTGCCGCGTCGTAGATGCGAATCTGTCCCGAATTACCTAGCGCGGGCGTGCTCGGGAAAGTGAGTTCCAGGTGCGTGTCCGGATTAACGTTAACCGCTTTGTCTGATGGGAACCGGGAATGCTTTGTTGTTTGGGCTGGCGCTCCGTGAATGCTTATCAACCACAGGAAAATTGGAAGAATGAACAGAGCAATTGTTTTTGGAATTTGAACCTGTATTAAAGCGTTCGAGATCGAGGTCGGCTTTTCACAGCTTCGACCCCGATACCGACCCCGACTCCGACCCCGATAGTTCATAGCTGTTCGATATAGGTCAATAAACAGGTGTGCAGAATTCACGATATTTCGGAACGCGTCCCCGGACGACATCGAAATACAGCTGTCGCAGGTTTCGGGTAATCGGCCCTAACTCGCCCGTCCCGACAGGTCGGTGATCGACCTGAGTGATAGCGGCGACTTGAACTCCGGTCCCGCAGAAGAAAGCTTCCTCGGACAGGTAAATCTCGGTTCTATCGATCGGCCGTTCCACAACCTCCAGTCCCATATCATCCCGCAAGAGCATAATGACAGTGCGCCGGGTAATGCCTTCGAGTATGTTCTCCGTGACTGCGGGAGTGTGAACAACCCCTTTGCGAATCAGGAAGATATTTTCGGCAGACCCTTCGGCGATATGACCGTCCTGGTTCAGAACAATCGCCTCGTCGAATCCCGAGCGCTGCGCGTCCGTCTTTATGAAAGCGGAATTAACATAGGCCCCGGAGATCTTCCCGCGCGCGGGGATCATGTTGTCGTCGATACGTCTCCAGGAAGAAATCGTTACGTGACTTCCTTCCTCATTCTCCACGTATGAGCCGAATGGTATGGCTATGATGGTCAGCTCCGGATTGAGGTCGTGCAACCGCACACCGATAATCTCATCAGCGTAGTAGGCGATCGGCCGTATGTAGCAGTCCGTGTGGTGTTTTTCGGCTTTGAGAAGATCTACCGTGAATTGAACGATTTGAGCCTCTGAAAATGGGAAACTCATCAGCAGCAGACTGGCCGATTCCAGGAAGCGTTTATAATGATCATGCGGCCTGAAAATAAACAGCTGCTTCTCATCGCTGTTCCAATAGGCGCGAAGGCCGCCGAATACGCCGGTTCCGTAATTGAGAGTGTGAGTCATGACGCCGACTTTAGCTTCACTGTAGGGAACTATCCGGCCTTTGAAATACGCGTAATTGGGCAAAGTCATTAAATGAGTCCTCCGTTTACATCGGCGCAGTGGAATGCGGAACATGGCATCCTGGCTGCATCCGGGTCTAACCACTATCCATGCTATTGATTATATTCGATTTCCTGAAAAAATGTGAGAGCTTCCCGAGAAAAAGCCTGGAGGCAGGTTTTGCTTTATAATTTCGCTAAGGGCATGCGCCAGCGGGCCTGGGGGGGGCGGCAGCAAAATGCCAGGTAATTCTTGCGCATGCCCTTAGGAGGTATTTGAGAGAGAATCATGTCTGAAAAAATCGTCAAATCAGAAAAAGAATGGCAAAAGGAACTGACTCCCGAGCAGTACAGGGTCACTCGTCTGAATGAGACCGAAAGGCCTTTCACTGGCGAATATTGGGACAACCGCGAAAAGGGGAGATACCGGTGCGTTTGCTGTGGAAATGAATTGTTCGGATCAGAGGCTAAATTCGATTCCGGCTGTGGGTGGCCTAGTTTTTACGCTCCTTTGTCCGAAGAAAACATAAGCAAGCAGGATGATCGGAGTCATCTCATGAGCCGAGTGGAAATCCGATGCAATCGTTGCAATGCCCACTTGGGTCACGTGTTCGAGGATGGTCCGGATCCCACCGGTTTGAGGTATTGCATAAACTCGGCGGCACTGAAGTTTAAGGGATCCGAGTAATATACGGAAGCCAGAAGCCAGAAGCCAGAAGCCGGAATGACGACGTGACACTGAGTCCATGAGGTGATCAGTTTACCCATAGCCCTCGTGGCGTCTCGACAGCTTTGGACAACCTGCTTGACGAGAAATTCCGGCTCCTGGCTTCTTGCTTCTAATGCGAACTGCCACCGCCAAGCTCGCGGAGTATTTCGGGTTTAGCAAGCAACCTTAGGAAACTAATTCGCAGGCGTTCCGAACTGAATGGTGGTCTTGGAAGCAAACTTTTTGTAGTCTTCGTAATTGATGGTTTCGTCTATGTGGACGGTTTCCGCGCTGAAATGCAAATTGCTTTCCGCGTGGGTCCAGACGGGAAACCAATACTGGCCATCGATCATCTGCCGGACCGTTTCAAAGTCCGGGAATAGATTATTCTTCTTTTGCGGCACCGGCTTACCGACGGTTCGGACAATCTGCAGGTCGCGATCATCGACCCAGATCTTGCCCTCAAAATACAACTTTTTCGCTTTGTAGCTCTTGGGAGTTACGGAAAAAACATAACAACTGAGGTCATCGATTTTTTCCTTCCCGACATATTTCAGGTCGTATTGGGGCAGTTCAGCCTCGGTCAGGGCGAAAGGCTGCAAATTGTTGATGACCTCCTCATCTTCCAGAGTGTAGGTGACGCTGCGCAGATTACTGGTTCTGCGGCGAACCTGCACCTCGCGGCTGCCGTTGTCGTTAAAGATGATATCGGATATTGTCGTCATCTTTTCATCTTTGGGAATCCCATTTACGGAAACTACCTGGACCTTGGCAGTCTGATGGTAGGTGTATTGCATCCATGCCTGGTAAAATTCAGTTTCCTTGGCCGAAAATGTCTTGATGATCTGTTCCGGCGTCGGTTCCTGTGCTGTTTTAGCCTCCGGCTGGTTTTGTGTCTGAGCCGGCAGTGAAATGCACATCAATCCGACCGCCAGAGCCAATAAGCAGAAACTCCGAAATTGATTCATTTCAATCCACCTTTCCAATCTCGGCCATATTAAGGATAATCCAAAAATCCAGTTGGTTCAGATAATAAAAATATACAGGATTTCCAGCCTTGCGACAGAATCTATTTTCCTGACGATATGCTACAATTAATAGCGATGCTGCAGAGAATGCCTATCCTTTTGGGGCTAATCGGATTATTCGCAGTGCATGCCGTCAAGCCGGCAGTCCAAACTTCAGGAGCTTCGGATTTCTCCGTATCGGTGAATCTCGTCAAAGTTCCAATCAGCGTGTTCAATGGGAATGGTGATCTGGTTACCGATTTACGGAAGGAGGACTTTCGTGTGTGGGAGGACCAGGCAGCTCAGGATATCCGCAGTTTTGGACATGACATTAATCCTGTTTCCGTTGTGCTTGTGCTCGACACGAGCATGAGTGAAAAATCGGAGCTTAAAAAAATCAAGGAGGCCGCGGAGGAATTTGCCGCAGCGCTTGCCCCAGGCGACCAGATTTCTCTCATCACTTTCGATGACGAGGTTTACCGGACTCTGGATTGGACTAACGATATTAAGAAATTGCGCAAAGCGCTTGCCAAAATACAGACCGGATTAAGAACTGCCTTATATGACGCCATGTATCTGGCAGCAACAGACCAGCTCAAGGGCGTGGAAGGACGGAAAGCAATCATTTTGTTGACGGATTGTTTGAACAACCAGAGCAGCGTTGCACTGCATGAGGCTGCGCTTTCAATTATTCAATCCCAGGCGTCACTTTATGTCGTCTCCAAAACCGCCATGATGCGTGAGCAGGCGAAGCGCGAACGCAGAGTTGTAATGCTCAGCGATATTTACAAGCGAATGTTTGGAGACGACAACTACATCGAGGAATTCTTCAGCAAGAGGGAAGCGGAAATGACCGACCTTTCAGAAAGGACCGGCGGTCGGTGTTTTTTTCCCACGGATTACGATCAAATCAAAAACATCTACACGGAAGTCGCACATGAACTGAAGAGCACGTATTTTCTCACCTACGTTTCCAACCAGAATCTGCCGACCAATTCCCATCACAAAATTTCAATAGAATATTTGAAGCCTTCCAGCAAAGTACTCTATCGAAAGGGTTATTACTATAATCTCCAGCGGGATAATATAATTCCCAACACGGCGGCATTTGCCACTCGCAAGTGATTTGGGCAAACTAATATCCGCGCGCCGGAAAACTTCCAACATTGAGCTCTTTTGCAGACACTACGCCATTGAAGTGTTTCCGTTCTGATTTGGGCTTTGTGCAGCTATCTCGCAGGAAACTTTTCAAGCCGCATCCCGCAAGACAGGAAGGCAGCTATTCAGCTTTTGTGACGTTTTCCGCCTGAAGTCCCTTAGGTCCATTCGTGACGCTGAAATCTACAGCTTCACCCTCCGCTAAGGTGCGAAAGCCGTTCATTTGAATGGCTGTGTGATGCACGAAAACATCTCCGCCGGTGGCTCTTTCGATGAACCCATAGCCTTTGGCGTTATTGAACCATTTTACTTTCCCAGTTTCTTTTTCCATGGGAATTCTAACTCCTCTTGAACCGACTTCTTGCCTGCTCAATAAAAACCATGACCGGGAAATGAAAAAGCCGCCATGCTACTGGCGGCCGTCACACGATCCGAGCCAACCCTATATTAATCAGGAGGTTGGGCCATGTCAACAAAATTACGAATTATGAATTAAAACACAATTCGTAATTCGTAACTCGTAATTCATTCCAGGCCCGTCAGCAAATCCGTTTCCTGCTCGATCGCCGACGGGTGGTTTCTTGCGGCTAAATGGAAAAGCTCTTTGCTCCCGAATTTGCGCATTGTCTTTTCAACGCGCTCCATTAAAGGAGCCTGGGTGCTGTGGGCTTTGAACGCCTTGATTTTGTCATCCAGAAAAGGCGTTATATCGATAATCGCAGTGTTGGGAGGAGGGGAAACCGGGGGACGATCCGGTAGAAGTAATGGCGCCGTGGAATAGTAAAGTTTTTGGGCTCGATGCGGTGTTCTGTTGTTTGTAAGTTGCTCAGGGTAGCGGTCTTTCCGAGCCGCCCAGTGAAAAGCCATGGTTGCGAAAACCGAGGCCATTGAGTGGTCGGGGTGGCCGGTAATTGCCCCCTCGGGGCCCATCGTAAGGATCAGGTTGGGCTTTATATCGCGCACCCGGCGAGTTAATTCTCCGACTACTTCATAAAAATTAGCCTTCTGCAGGCCCCCGTCCGGGTAGTTGAGTATTTCTGCGCTGGTGACATGCAGTATCCGGCACGATGCTGCGAACTCCTCCCGGCGAAGCGCCGCGAGTTCTTCGTCTGAACGCGCCTGTCCTCGGTTTGTGGCTGCTTGTCCGGGAGTTAGGCAAATGACAAATGTTTCGACTCCGCGGGAATGGTACAGAAGCAATGAGCCGCCGAAAGCCCCTGCTTCATCATCCGGATGGGCTGTAATTCCAAGAAGTTTCATGAATTCAAATTACCTTCGATGCACCATTCAATCAAGCTCTTTAGCGAAATCGATATTTGCAGCGAGCATCCTCCAGGATTTTTCATGAGACTTAATTCATTTTTGTTTCATCCGTTGAGGTTTGCGGTTAACCTTGTGTCCGCTCAATTATAAGCGGCAATCGGAGTGCCTGGATTTCCGTTATGCACAATGTGTTGGCAGAAAGAGGTTCAGATTCATGAAAGATCATCGATTGGGACTATTCTCCGGGATGGGAATGGTAATCGCCAACATGATTGGCGCGGGAGTTTTTCTAAGCACGGGATTCATGGCTCAGGATTTGACGCCAAAACAGATACTGCTGGCTTGGGTAATAGGTGCATTCCTGGCTATGGCAGGAGCCAGAGCATATGCGGGCATTGCGCGAATTGTCCCGCGGTCGGGAGGAGAGTACCAATATCTTTCCACTCTGGTGCACCCGGCACTGGGATATCTGGCGGGATGGGCTTCCCTTCTATTGGGGTTTTCGGCGCCAATCGCTATTGATGCAATCACTGCCGGCGCCTTTGCAAATACTCTGTCATCCCGGATAGATCCGAAGATTTTTGCCGCACTTTTAATTGTGCTGTTGACGGCAGTGCACGCGATCGGGCTGCGGTTTTCCGTGACTGCGCAAAATGTGCTGGTTACAATCAAGATCGCTTTGGTAGTCGGGTTTATGGCCATCGGTCTCATTGGCTGCCACAATTCATGGCCGCAGTGGCGGCCGCCTAACGTTTCCGCTTCGTTCCCCCTGGGGCCGTTCATGC
>JAHFUH010000642.1 GCA_023265215.1 Acidobacteriota bacterium | reverse complement strand
AACCGGGAGGGACTCCGGGATCCTTCTGGGAAGCAGGCCCGTGGACATTTTTAAGCGCGACGTCTGTCGGGTCCATGCCCAGCTTTTCAGCGATGGACTGATAGGCTATGGTCATGGCGTCCCAGTCATATGGAGAGGTCTGGCTGCCCGTCACTTTCCCTGAACTGGTATAAGCGCTCAGCGTTTCGCTCTTCAAATTCATGCACCGGGTAGTATTGAAAGGACTGTAGGTGCCTCCTCCGAAGCCCATTGGAGCACGCGCATTTTTTCCCGGCGCGCCCGAATCCGAAACAGTGCTCTCCTGGACTGCGGTAAGCGTTCCGTCCTTCTTGAATCCGATCTTAACATGGCTATATTTTTGTGGATTCGAGGTATAGAAATCATCCTGCCGGGTGTTCATGCATCGGACAGGCCGTCCCGTTCTCCTGGCCAGCAATGGCGTAATGAGGGAGGCGCGGCGGAGCATCCAGTCACAGTATTTCCCGCCCTGGAACGTGGTGCCGCGATAGAGCTTATCGTACGTGACGTTATACATAGGACGCAGTTCAAATGACCCCCAGGTAGGGAATACGCCCTCGATATACAGGGCTTTCTCCGGTGTTCCCAATGGCGGCATCTCCCACCAGGCGACGCTTCCGTTTGGATTCGGTATGTGAGAGGCCATCAGCGACTGAGCCCAGTCGAATTCAACGATCTGGTCCGCTTCCTTGAATCCTGCCTCAACATCTCCAGAGTTAAAAGGTCTTGATACCACTCCCTTGGGGTCGAACCGAACGAACGTTCCGCCGGGTTTCAAACTATCCCGGGGGTCCACAACCGTCGGAAACACTTCCCAATCCACCTTGATCAGTCTCAGCGCCTCTTCGCAAATATCCGGGGTCTCCGCGACAACTATCGCTCCTATCTCCTCGTTTTCCGTATCGGATTCGTCGGGAATCAGAGGTTCCCGGGGTCCTTTCATGTTTTTGATGTCCGGGTCGTCATAGGTGAGGATAAGCGCCACGCCCGGCAACGCATTCGCTTTACTGATATCCATGCTCTTTATTTTTGCGCGGCCATGGGGGTTTCTGAGGAATTTGGCATGGAGCATGTTTGGCACAACACAATCGCTGCCGAATTTTGCCCTGCCTGTGGCTATGGTGTACGACAGTCTGCCGGGTACACTTGCTATCCCGACAGCCTTAAATTCCGTTCTCTGTCCATTGCTGCCATCAATATCTGCCATGGTATCGCCTCACGATAAGAATTGTTGCCGCTGATTGCTGAGGCGATTGTACTACTGAATGTCCGTTTTGGAGCCAAAATTCCTTTGAGGCTTTGAATATTAGAGTTATTTTACGCCTGGACGCTACTTGGAAATTCTGAGAGGGAAAGATCATGCCAAAGGTTGCACTCAGATTCGCACTCTGCTTTTTTCTCGCCGTTGTTTTAGGCATCGCGCAGGACAGCAAACCGCTCCGCGGATTCAGCGACGGGGCAGCGGCGGGTGAACGCGATTGGGAAATAAAGTTCCGCGCCTTGCCCAGCCCCGAAAAATTGAACGAATACATGAAGCGCATCTCGGCACGGCCGCACCATTTGGGCTCACCCTACGACAAGGAGAACGCCGAATGGATTTTGTCCAAATTCAAGGAATGGGGCCTCGACGCGACGATGGAATCCTTCCATGTGCTGTTTCCAACACCCAGGGAACGAGCTCTTGAGTTGTTGGAGCCGGAGAAATTCACCGCCAGGCTTCAGGAACCGCCTGTCGCCATCGACCCAACCTCATCCCAGACTGACGAACAGCTCCCGACTTACAATGCCTACTCAGCCGACGGCGATGTTACGGCGCCGCTCGTCTATGTCAATTACGGCATTCCGGAAGACTATGAGCAATTGGGACGGTTGGGCATTTCCGTCAAAGGCGCGATCGTCATTGCGCGTTACGGAAATTCGTGGCGCGGGATAAAACCCAAGGTGGCTGCGGAACACGGCGCCGTCGGTTGCATCATTTACTCCGATCCACGGGAAGACGGCTATTTTGAGGGGGACGTTTTTCCCGGCGGACCGTGGCGCCCCGAAGACGGGGTACAGCGCGGCAGTGTTATGGACATGGTGCTTTATCCCGGCGATCCTCTCACTCCCGGAATCGGAGCAACGGCTGATGCCAGGCGCCTGCCGCTGACCGAAGTTCTCACCATTACGAAAATTCCGGTGCTTCCAATATCCTATGCCGACGCGCAGCCGCTTCTTGCAGCGCTGCGCGGTCCCGTGGCTCCTGCGCCCTGGCGGGGAGCGCTGCCGATCACGTATCACATCGGGCCTGGTCCCGCGCGGGTGCATTTGAAAGTGAAGTCCAATTGGGATACGAAGCTTCTCTACAATGTAATTGTGCGCATTCCCGGCTCCGAGTTTCCCGATGAGTGGATCCTGCGCGGCAATCATCACGACGGCTGGGTGAATGGTGCTTCAGACCCGGTTTCCGCCGTGGGCGCACTGCTCGAGGAGGCGCGCGGATTTTCCTTGCTTCTCAAACAGGGCTGGAAGCCCAGGCGTACGATCCTCTACTGTGTGTGGGACGGAGAGGAGGAAGGATTGCTCGGCTCTACCGAGTGGGCGGAGACGCATGCCTCAGAGCTGCGCCAAAATGCCGCAGTCTACATAAACTCCGATTCCAACGGCCGTGGTTTCCTGGGCGCCTCGGGATCTCACATTCTGGAAAAATTTATCAACGAAGTGGCCCGTGATATCGAAGACCCCGAAACCGGTTTGTCCGTCTGGAAGCGGCTGCAGCTGAGGCGGATCGCCGAAGGTTCGGACGAAGTCCGCAGGGAAGTGCGCCAGCGGCCGGACCTGCGCATTGGCGCGCTCGGGTCCGGTTCCGATTACACCGTGTTTATTGATCACCTGGGAGTTGCATCGCTGAACCTGGACTTCGGCGGTGAAACTGAAGGGGGCATCTACCATTCCATCTACGACGATTACTACTGGTATTCGCATTTTGGCGATACGGATTATCGTTATGGCAAGGCGATGGCTCAGACCATCGGCACAGCAGTCCTGAGGTTTGCCGACGCCGATGTCCTGCCCTACGATTTTACCGCTCTGGCGGAGATTGTGAATCGATATGTGGGCGAGTTGCAGACGCTGGTTGCGGCCAAGCAGGCGGAAGCTCGTGAGCGGAACCGGCAGCTGGAAGAAGGCGTTTTTGCCGCTACGATGAATCCCAAGAATAAGACAATTCCTCCCCAGGCTGAACTTATTCCTCCTTACCTGGATTTCGCTCCCCTCTTGAACGGCGCCAACTCTCTAAATCTAAGCGCCGATCGGTACGAAAAGGTTTTCGCAAAGGTGAGCAGCATCGGCGGCGCAGCGCTGGCCCGGGCGCGCTCTGTAAACCGGATCCTTATCGAAAGCGAGCGCCGCTTGACCGACTCCCAAGGTTTACCC
>JAHFUH010000641.1 GCA_023265215.1 Acidobacteriota bacterium | reverse complement strand
AGGCCCGCTGGCGTTGTTGCTCGCTCCTTACATGCAACCCGGCATGCTCGTCGCTCGCGCCTAGCCAGCGGGTCTGGGGGCCTGCAGCAGAATGTGAAGTTATTTCTGCGCAGGCCCTAAGACCGAAAGCTGAATGGTGAGGGCTGATTGCTGAGAGCTTGTTTCTAACGTTCGAGGCTGGATGCAAATTTGGTGGCATCCGGTACTGCGTTGTATCCGTCGTTGAGATTCGCAAAGCCTGCAATGTAGCTTCCTTTGCGAAACATGCACATGCCGTTCAGATACTTGTCTTTCGTCGTGAAGGCTTCATCTGCAATCGTTGCCGGCGTGGTCTGGCCAAAACGGTCTCTCAATTTCTTCATAACTTCTGCGGCTGCTTCCGGCGAAGATTCCCTTACGAGGAATCCTTTGCCGAACTCGTACTGTCCCACATAGCCGCTTTTGAGCAGTCGCAAACCCAGCACGCTTTCGGGCACCAGCCGTACGGATTCAGGATTCAATCTTTCTTTAGGGAACCAGCTGATGACTTTGGGAATTTCAGTCTGGCCCGAAATGCTCTTTTCAATGATGCTCATGAAAGCTCGAAGCGCCGCCGTGTGATCCCCTTCGGGGTTCGCGGCCAGTTCGGCGTAATACTTGTCTTTTGCGAAAAAAGCGCGCCTCGGCGTCACCTGTCCGGAAGTCCCGACTTTTTCAGTCGGGAGGCGCGGGTCCCGGGACGAAGCAAACATGCCGTAAGCATATTCAGGATCCGTCATGTCCGAGATGTCGATCACAAGCGTGATCTCGCCCGACTGGCAGGTAATGCCTTTCATCTCCTCGAATTTGTAAGGGAAATACGCTTCAGAGTTGCCGTCCATGTACTCAAAGAGGTTCCCTGCGTCATATGTGCGTAAAGGACCTAGCTGCTTCCATCCGGGGACTGCACCGCACTGCGGCAGCTGTGCAAAAGCAGTCCCCATGAATGCAAAAATCAAAACAAGCAATCTCATGCAAAGAGCTCCTGAGCAACTGCCAGCCTTTGCGCCACTCTCACCCCGTTTGGACATTTGATCGTGCATTCCGTGCATGATGTGCAGCGCACGTTTCTTGTTTCGGCCGGCAGCGAGAGGAAATTTTGCCGGCCAAGCTGGAATTCGCCGTAGCCCTCCGCATACGCGAGATAACGCAGCACATCGGCGACAGGCAGGCCTTTCGGGCACTTGCCTTCGCATTTGTAACACATGCTGCAATACAGCGGGCGGATTTCTCTTAGATGAGCGGTCAATATTTTCTGATCGGAATCGGTGAATGATTCGGCAAACGCCCTCATATCTTCATCGATCTGATCCATGTCCGTAATGCCGGGAATTGTGGTGTGGACGTTTGGATTTTTCAAAACCCATTTCAGCGCAGCCAACATGGCGCCTTCTTTTTTCAAAGCTGCACCCTGTGCTCCCCTGCCTGCCATCCTTGGACCGCCCATCATGGTTTTCATTGCGATGATGCCCAGCCCTGCTTTGGCGGCGGATCCGATCGCAGCATCCATGGCGGCGGCATCCATTGAAAAGTTGTATTGAGTGAGAATCACATCAAAATGAGCGGCCTTTTGAATGACCGCATCCACGATGGCCGGGAGTTGATGGGTGCTGACGCCAAGAAATCGGACCTTGCCGGCTTTTTTTGCTATTTGCTGTGCTTCGAGCAACTCATCTTTAAGATCGGCGGGTTTGTCTTTCATATGCAGATGCCAGATGTCGACATAATCCATCCCCAGTTCTTTCAAACTGGTATCAATGTGTTGCAGGGCTTCTTCTTTTGTCTGCGACATAGTCTTTGTCGCAATAATCAGATTCTTCCTCTTCGGTTTCAGGGCGGCGCCCACCATGCGTTCGTTGTTTCCCTGTTGATATACGCGTGCCGTATCGAAATAGTTGATGCCGAGGTCGGCGGCTCTTTCGACAACACTTTTGTCCGAAACGTTCATGCAGCCGAATCCGACGCTTGTCGGCTTTAGTCCGGTTTTGCCCAAGGGCCGGTAGGTTAATGCGGCGGTCGCTTTTGTTTTTTCAGCTTGCGGCAAGAAGGACGCATTGGAATTCAGAGCTACAGGAATTGCAAGTCCGGAGAGCAGGAAATTCCTCCGAGATGTTTCACCGTTCATATTGTTCTCCTGAATATTTTAAAGCGTTCATATTTGGACCGTTATTCTGGACTTAACAAGAATTTTGTTCTCGCTGGAAGCCAGAAGCCTGGAGCCAGAATTTTAATATAGGTAGATTGAAACTCTATTGAGAACAGTATCAGAAAACGCATCTGCATAGTCCTGATTTTAAAAAGTTAGCGTTTCTGGCTCCTGGCTCCTGGCTTCTGGCTTCCAGATTTACGCAGGATAGGTATCCCCGATCGGATGAACCCATCCCAGATTCGGAGGCATTTCTTCCATAGGACCCATCCACTTCAACATGCGTTCGACGTCGGAATGCAAACGATATTTCTTTTGCACGGCGGCTATTTGCGCGCCCTTGACATCGATTTTCGAGATGTCCCACTGCCCGATTCCAACTTCGCCGCAATATTTCAGCCAGCCCAGCCAGTTATGATCGATGCCCATGGTTTCGACGCCCACCCTGTCGGCAGCGATAAAGTCGGTCGACGTGATTGCAATCCTGCTGGGGACCGGAGTTCCCATGGAAGGCCCATTCCCTTCCATACCTTCAAACCCATCAATGACAGCAACGCCCCAATGCGGTTGCATCCTTTGAGCCGTAAGAAAGTAATTGTAGAGACTCTGCCGGATTCCTACATGATACCTGCGCTTGTCATTCCACCGCTTTGTTTCTTTTGGAGCCTGGTGCAATGGCGCTCCGAGAACCATATTTTTGGTCGACAGCGTGGCTACTGCCATATTGTGTGTTTTGAGCATTGCGGCGGAAATGATGAATGCGTCCGGATCAAACAACCGCGCGGCAAGACGCACCGGGACAACATGCAGATCAAAATCAATCAGGGGCAGAATTATGGATTTGGCTTCTTCATTTAGATCGATCAGCTTTACCGGATGCGATTTGTACTCTGATGCAACTGTTGTGTATTTGAAATTTTCAAATCCTTCCATCGTGTTGCCGGCGGAGGACTCTGCAAAATAAACCGGTCCTTTGAAGCGCGGCGCAATATAGTCCATGATGCCGCGGAGAGTATCGGCATGCGTCGCAGCAAGCTGGAGGGTGGTGGACACGTTGTTTGGTTTGATGACGACGGATGTCTTGTTCTTCAGCTTGGGTTTGATCTGATCGTCAATTGCAAGCAGGGCTTCGTAGATCATCTTACGGCGATTTTCTCCCCGGACAAGCGATACGGTAGCGCGTGTTTCCAGGGCCGCGAATGGATCCGGATTAGTGATCATAAAGCCTCTCATTGCATTTTGCGTGGCGGCATCGGGCTTTGGCTGCTG
>JAHFUH010000640.1 GCA_023265215.1 Acidobacteriota bacterium | reverse complement strand
TGACAGGGCAATCTCGGCGAGGGTCTCCGGATCCGATTCCTTTGATTTCACTTGCAGAAGGATATCCATAGCTTGTTCCGTGGCAATTTGGCCTAAAGCCCAGGCTGCATGCGACCGGACCAGGGGGCTTTGATCGCAAAGAGCAGTTTGCAAAGCAGGAACGGCTTCACTGCTTTGAGAATTGCCAAGAGCCACCGCAACATTCCGAACGAAACCATTTCGGGTAGCCCGCAGAATCGGGCTGTTCTCAAACCGTTTTTTGAAATCCCGTGAGGTTATTCGAATCAAGTCCTGCAGTTCCGGCGCGAGATATTCTTCCCTTGGCTTGAATCCTTTTTCGGATGCTGTTATCGAAAACCTGTTCCATGGGCAAACATCCTGGCAATCATCGCAGCCGAAGATTCGGTTTCCTATCGAGCTACGCAGGCTGCGCGGAATTGGTCCGCGCAGCTCAATCGTAAGATAGGAAATGCAGCGTCTGGCATCGAGAACGTAGGGCGCGATTATGGCTCCCGTCGGACAGGCATTCATACAGCGGATGCAATTGCCGCAATAATCTTTTTCCTGAGGATCGCTCTCAATTTCCAAATCCAGCAATATCACCCCAAGAAAAAAACAGGAACCATGATTTCTGGCAATCAAATTTGTATGCTTTCCCATCCATCCGAGGGCCGTTTCAGCGGCCCAGGTTTTTTCCATTACCGGGCCCGTATCCACATAGCACAGCCCTTGTGCGGACGGGACGCGGCTTTTGATAAAATCAAGCAGGTCTTTTAACCGGCTCATGAGAATATCGTGATAATTGCTCCCCCTTGCATAGCGGCTGATTCTGCCCTTCAGAGGATGGATGGCCGGGGGTGCCGTGCTGTAATAATTCATCGCTAAAACCAGGATTGTCCGGATATTGTCAAGCACCAGGCCGGGATTCTCCCTTTTGGGCGCCTGCCGCTCCATATAGCTCATGGTTCCGTGGAAACCCTGTTCCAACCAGGCTCTGAAACTTTCAATGCGCGGCAAAGGGCGAGCGGACGCAATCCCCATTTTGAAGAATCCCTGGCGCAAAGCCTCTTCGCGGATGGAGGATTTAAGCGATTCCGAATGATTCATCGAAAGGTTTGGCAAAGAAACGGCAGCGTTTCCTCGATGTGAGAAGCAATCAAGGCCCAGCCGTGCGGCTCGCCCGGATGTATTTTGAAAGTGTGGGGAGTCTGGGTTTCCGACAGAATGCGATCCAACGCCTTGCAGCCTTCGTCCAGATGAGCCATCGCGATGTACTGATCGTTTGTCCCGTAATCGAAATATATTTTGAGGCCGGCCAACTTGTGATCCTTCGCCAAAACCAGAGGATTGTTTGCATCCCAGAGTTCTTGCTTTAGCGGATCTCCGAAAATCGGTGTCAGCATCTGGGCAAAAAAAGAATAAAAGCGTGAGGACCTGGCCTCTTCCGGAAGCTGCATCGGATTAGATCCCGGGATAATGATGGGCGATTGTCCAACGGCAACCGCATAGCGATCCGGATACTTCATCGCGATCTTCAATGCGCCGTATCCTCCCATTGAAGTCCCGGCAATAGCCCGGTTTTCGCGGCCCTTCTTCGCCCGGTAATTTGTCTCCATGTAGGCAATAAATTCCTGCGCAATCAGATCTTCGTAGCGTTTGGATCCATCAATATAATTACAATAAAAGCTTCTGTCTCCGCGCGGGTGAACCATTATGAACTCAGGGACTTTTCCGGAGAGCATCATCTGTTCAAGCGAGGTCTGAATATGGCCGTAACGCTCGACAGTCCAGCTGGTTTCATCATTATTCAAGCCGTGAAGAAAATAGATGACCGGATAGGTTCGCGACGCGTCTTTGCTGAAAGAAGGAGGAAGAAAAATACTGTAAGGCTCCGTTGCTTTGAGGCATTGAGACTCGAAGGATTTGAACTCGATTCTAGAGCCGCCGGGAAGAGCGATAGGGCCCAGGTCTGATCGGCGGCGTTCCCCCTCAAATTGAGCCTGCAAAGGTGAAGTCAGCTGCACAGAAATTATCACAAGGCCGGCTGCGGCCAAAAGAGCAAATTGTATCCGATGTCGAACCATCTTAGCCATTCCCTTGACTCCTGCAAACAAAGCAGCTCAAACCTGTTTCTTTTTATAACGCGGTCGTCTGCCCTGCTCCAACACTCACGATTGAGTCTCTCGATCCACCGTAATCCTGATAGCGCCCGCCGGATCCGCCAGTTTGAGATGCCGGATCATTCCCCGAATTGTGTCGCGTATGATGGTTTTGGAAAATCCCTGGCTCATATCCAAAGGCACCGGCGCCCCATTGATCTCAAGACGAACGCCATCTCCATCCAGTTCAAATTTCAGGCTGTTTATGGGCCTGGGAGTCTTCAGGGAATCGGCTATTCCCAAACATACATTTCCCAGAAAATTTCCGATGAAAGGAGTCAACGGCGCTTCAATTTCATTGCTGTAGATTCTAATCCGCATGGCCGATATTCTATCACAGGAGATGGAGATATCGTCTGGTACAAGTATGCACCGAATGACGAACAATCCGAACGTTGCCATGAAGATTCGCGGTTTGCGAATCCAGGCTGCTTTTGATAAAGTCTCCCTGTCTCAATGGTTCGCAATATCTCCCAAAAGGATTAAATCATGGAAAAAATGGCGGTTACAGGAGGAGCAGGGTTTATTGGCTCCAATCTTGCCGAATATTTGGTGGATCGGGGATTTGCAGTAGTTGTAATCGACAACCTGAGCACGGGCCGAAAAGAAAACTTTTCCGGCTGGTCAGAAAAAGCTGGAGATAGATTTCAATTCCTCCAGGCAGATATTAATGACACCGATCAGATACGCCAAGCCTTCAAGGGCGTTTCCTATGTTTTTCATCAGGCAGCTCTGCCTTCCGTAGCGCGATCCATTGAAGATCCTACTGCAACTCAATTCAATAACATTAATGGAACCCTTTCGGTTCTGATTGCAGCAAGAGATGCAGGAGTGAAGCGGGTTGTAGCGGCATCCTCTTCATCGGTGTATGGAGATCATCCGAATCTGCCGAAGAAAGAGGAGGTCATCGGTCGTGTCCTTTCACCCTACGCGCTAAGCAAGTTTGTCCTTGAGGAATACCTCAGGCTTTTTTACCGAATTTGGGGACTTGAGACAGTGGCTTTGCGTTATTTTAATATTTTCGGTCCGCGCCAGAATCCCAAATCCGAATATGCCGCCGTGATTCCTCGTTTCAGCACTTGCCTGTTATCTGGAAAAGCTCCGGTAATCTTCGGGGATGGAGAGCAATCCAGAGATTTCACTTTTATTACCAATGTCCTGGATGCCAACTGGAGAGCAGCTACCACGCCTGGTGTTGCAGGAGAGGTTTTTAATATCGGCTGTGGAACTCAGACAAGCTTGAATCAGCTGATCCAAAAATTGAATGGGATATTGAGCAG
>JAHFUH010000639.1 GCA_023265215.1 Acidobacteriota bacterium | reverse complement strand
GTAAGGTTCAAGGCTTGCATGGAGCTGGAGCCGGTTTCCTGATCAAGGGGAAGGCAAGTTTCATTACTTCCGGTCCCGATTTTGATTTCATGAAAGAGAAGTTCAGTTGGCTACGTGCCACCTTCGCCGTTACAATCGAATCAGCCACTCAAACTTGGTGAGGACGCAAGTGCATGGCCTTGGCAGCCCATGTAGCAGATGTCGATCACGAGTGGAATTGCCGCACAAGGCACCAGAGGCGACTCGCTAAGGCTCGCGCCTCAATGCCCGCGTTCGGCAAAACGACGATGAAGACCGAGATGGAGCGAAGGCATGCATTGTTGAAAGCTCGGAGTACGTGGCGGAGCATGGACCGGCCGGCAGGCGTTTATCGAAAGGACTATCATGAAGAGATTGCCATATATGCTTCTGTTGATAACCGTCCTCGCTTTAGCGCCTGGGCGGAATGTTTCTGGCAAAGGAGGAGAGAGATGACCAAAACTGTCGCATTGTTCTTGATGGCGACTTTCATGGTACCGCCGGTGTTGGCACAAACGAAACCCAAGATCACGACAGGCAAAGCGGCGGCCAAAGCTTTTGTCTTCGAAGGCCAGCCCCTCCATCCTTTCTGTTTGGATTTTCCTCTTGAACGTTCATCGCGGGACACGCCGGTCGAGCTTGCCAAATGCACAGATCGCAAGATCGCACCCACAAATGAAGGCGAAGGCTGGTGGTCGGCAGAGTATCCGAGAGAGGAAGGAGAGGTCTTCATTTCCGGCCCGCCAGGCATTTCCTATGGCGTGTTGGCGAAGAAGGGGGATCGGTTTCTCGTAGCGACGGAACATTCCGGTGGAGGCTCAGGACAATTTACAGATCTCTTCTGGGTCCATCTCGACGACAAGCAGGTCGTCGTCGCAAGAGATGAGCGAGGCGGAGATCGTTGCGCGGGCCGTCTGGATGGCTACCGGTCCGACAGGGCTGCAATTCGGTTCTATCAGGCAACTCCGGCAGCCGACATAGTCGACCTGGCCGGCGTGATGCTTGACGAGGCAACAAAAGGCAAGCTGAGATATGCCTACAGCACTTGCGATGGCGCAGCTTACTATCGTTACGATCTGGCAAGCGAAAAGACGGAGTTGACTTCCCTGACTTTGAATGGAACGGAGCCCGACACCGCAGCCGAGCCCAACGATCCCCAGGTTTGCTTTGACAAGCTTGTGCAACAGTATGCCAAGGCCAAGAAGACGAATCTGAAGCCCGACAAGCTAAAGGAGTTTGGACAGAAGTTCGTAGCGACCTGCGTAAAGCCAAGCAACCAGCGCGTTGATTTATGACATAGCCTACCCCTGCTGGTTTGTTGTTCTCAAACTCGATTCCGAAATTGGCGGCTACGTGGCCTGCTACTCGAATAGGATGCCATCTGATTTCCTGCGGTAACTTCGGAATCGAGGCTCAAATGATTGCTTCCTTGCCGCTATCCTGCTTGTCCACTCGTCCGGCGAATCTATTTAGCTTTCTGCTGGATCAGTTCCATGCGGTTGCCGGCCGGATCGACAGCGAAACCGACGATCATTCCGGCGTCTCCGAACGCGCGCGGCTCACCGTCCACCGTGCCGCCGGCCGCTTTGATCGCTGCCACGGTGGCTTTCATATCGGTCACATACAGGACGAGGTGGGGTACCTCTTTGACGTCGTTGGAGTCACGCCCCATGATTACAATCCAGGGATTTGGATTGGCTTTGGCCGCTTCCACCGTATCGCCAAAATTCAGCATAATTTCTTTTATCCCAGGCATGTCGAGCTGATTGACTTCCTTCATGCCAAAGGCTGATTGGTAGAACTTGGCCACTCCTGCCACATCCACCGCCCCGATTCGCGCCGCAGCCAGGGTGACACCCGCATGGGCGTTTGAGACAAGCATAAACGAGATTACCAGGGCCAACACTACTTTGCTCTTCGCCGCTTTTGTCACTAGAACCTCCCACTGTGTTTATTTTTAGGACCCGATCATATCTTGGATAGCCACGCCGGTACAAGGAAACGCGTGGCAAAGCCACTGTGATTTTGTTTGGTTTGTTGTGCGGGTTCGTGGACGTAGATGGCATTTTTCCCTTCGTAACCTAACGGGATACGAATTAGAACAAATTTACGGTGGTGGCTAAACGGGGAACACCTTCACTTTTGTATTGCCGGTAATACACAGAAGCGCAATTATAAGAGGCGAAAAAAAGGAGAAGCAAATATGAAATTATGTGCACTTGCATTGAGTCTGTTTCTTGTAGCAGGTTTTGCTTTCGGCGCTGACATAGATGGAAAGTGGACAGGGCAGTACAACTCCGGCATGGGCGATCCCATGCAGATGGATTTTACATTCAAAGCGGATGGAGCCAAATTGACAGGAACAGCCCCCGGTGGGTCGGGTGCTACGATCCCGCTCAAGGACGGCAAAATTGACGGGAACAAAGTTTCCTTTACCGTCGAAACATCCATGGGCGAAACCCAAATGAAGTTCAGTTATAAGGGCGTATTAAACGGCGATTCGCTCGACCTTAGTTTTGAGATGGCCGGCATGCCGCCAATGGAAGGTGCGGCGCCTCAAAAATTCACTCTTAAGCGCGTAAAGTAATCGCTCCAATCCTATTCGAATAACCCGGATTAAGCACCATCCTATTCCAGCCGCTCCATTGGGCGGCTGGAATACTATTCGGGAGAATTGGTGCTGGGGCTGGAAATTGCCTTTGGAATTGTTATTCGACAATCGTATTTCGCAATCAAGCTATTTTGAAGCCAATGTGCGTATGCTTGATTCCGGGGAAACTGTAGGGCGCCTCAGCAGCTTTTGATTTGAAATGGAGATGAGTTAATGGACGAACGCAAATGTCAAAACATGTTCTTTGAACTCAAGCCGCAGCACACACAATGGGGAGATTGGTGCCACTCGCCGCAGATGTATTTCCGCGGCGCGGAGGAGATTCCCGGTGCAAACTACAATGTTGGTTGGCAGATTTTCAAGGCTCCCATCCATTGGATGGAACAGGAGCCGCACTTCCACCGTGAGGAGGAGTACCTTGTATTCCTGGGAGCGGACCTGTTTAATCCCGATGAATTCGACGCGGAGATAGAGCTGTGGATGGGCGAAGACGTGGAAAACATGGAGAAGTACATCATCACGAAACCCACCATAGTCCGCATCCCTGCCAGCATGTGGCACTGTCCGCTGGACTTTAAGAGAGTCGATAAGCCCATTTTATTTCAGGCCGCGTATCTTAACGGCACCTGTGGAAGGGTTACCCGGCATGTGGATGACGAAGGGAAAGTCCAATTCATTTACGGAGGTCCGGAAATCACGCACGGCTGCCGCCTGGAGGCGGGTAAGAAATGCTCATATTGCGGCAAGTGTTTCAGTCTCCAAAACGAAGGGAAGAAGGATGCTTGACCGGAAGCTCGGAATTGATCAGCGTTTGCTGA
>JAHFUH010000638.1 GCA_023265215.1 Acidobacteriota bacterium | reverse complement strand
TTTCTGGATATTGACGGCTCCAAAAAGCTCAACTCCAAGTTTACAGAGTCCGTCGTCGACAAGACCCTCTTACCTGATCTACAGGGAATTATTGATCGACTCTGCATGCACCGCGGTGCTGGATACCGTCATGGCGGCGAGGAATTCGTTATTCTTCTTCCAAACTGCTCGGTTCAGGAGACTGCTACCTTCGCTGAGAAGGTCCGCCGACAAATATCAGACAATGACTTTTGCGTTGAGCAAATGCAGGTCCAAGTGACAGTATCCGTCGGAGTGGCAGGATGGCCGCTACAGGGTGATACGCTCACAGCAGTTGTTGAGAAAGCAAATGAACTAGAACATACCGCAAAGGAGCTGGGCAAGAACCGTGTCTCGATTGCAATCTCCTAGTATCGTGTCTGAGTGAACCGCTACAGCCTACAGCGGCCGCATGAAGAAGATAGCGTTTCAGAATGAAAAACGTTTCACGAATGCCTGCTGCTCCCTAGTTAGGGTGGATGATTTCCCCGAAAAATCCCAATTCAACAATCTGTTTTTTGTAAAATATCTGAAATCCTTTAGGAATTCTCGAACGACGGTCTGATTTACCAGATACAATTTCGCCGAAAAGAATTCCTTTAATTGTTATCTTCTTGCGCCGGAATGGAGAGACCATGTTCTATGAAAACACGGATCGCTATGCAAAGCTTACTCGCGAAAAATTCTACGAGCTGGTGTGGACCACTCCTACGGTTCAGCTTGCTAAAACCTATGGGATTTCCGATGTTTATATTGCTAAGCTCTGCAAAAAACATCATGTGCCCAAACCGCCACTGGGTTATTGGGCTCGCCGGCAGCACGGTCATAAGGTAAGCAGCAAGCCATTGCTCCGGATAAACAATCCGGAACTCCAAACTATTTACATCCCAAAACGACCTACACCTGATATCCCGATCGAGCAGCCAACGGAAGTTGAGCAGAAAATTGCTTTTGAGAAAAGCGAAGCCAACCGAATAAAAGTTTTGGAACATCTTGAAAATCCCCACCCATCGGTTGAACGTACATTAAAAAGCCTGGAGAGCGCCAGAGGTGATGAAAAGGGCATTGTCCGGCCAAAGGCAAGAGGATGTCTCGACGTTGCTGTAGGGAAAAGCAGCATCAATCGTGCAATGAAAATCATGGACGCATTCCTTAAAGCGCTGGAATCCAGGAGATATCCGGTCTCAATTCTGGAAGGGGAAAAGGGACGAGCGACCATCGCCACCATTCTGGAGGAAAATCTTGCGTTTCGCCTTGAAGAGGCTTATGAACGCAAGGAAAAGCCGCTAAATCGGGATCAAAAAGAAAATCTCGCAAAATGGGGCTACTACTTTCGAGAATACGACTACATCCTGACAGGAAACCTCAGTATCCGAATCACTCAGGGAGGCTATGATGGTGAACGGAAATCCTGTTCAGACACGAAAACCAGGCGGCTGGAAGACAATCTAAACAAATTTATGGTATTGCTAATCAATGCGGCGCAAGGATCAAAACGAGACCGGCAGGAGGCAGAAGAACGTCAGCGAAAACGCGAAGAAGATCATCGGCGCTGGCAGGAAGAGGAAGAACGGCGCTATCGTGAGCAGGAAAGAGTAAAGGAATTCGACTCCCTTCTCGCGGCTTGGATCAACTGCCAAAACATCCGCTGTTTCATTCAAGCGGTGGAGCAATCGGCTGCCGGCAAAGGAATAGAAATCGCGCCTGAGAGTGATCTCTCTTTTTGGATTTCGTGGGCACGGAAACGAGCGAATGCCCTGGATCCCATTATAAGCTGGATTCCGGTTTTTAAGAGGTAGCCGAGTCAAATACCTGTCTATAAAAAGAAGACTGGCGAAGCCGTTTTAAAAGGCTGGCCATTCGGGACGCATTTTGCAACTGGGCCATGCAGGCGGACACAACTACTCTGGTTCTGCTGTATGATTGCGCTAAATAATTTTCATTTTGCAATATTAAGCTTTGGTGCTGGTAATACTCAGTCTATATAATCCATGTTATCGGATACAACGGAGTAAATCATTGCGTGGTTTCCGATAGGAAATGCGGTTTATTTCGCCTATCACCAACCTACAAAAACGGCCGGGAGTGCGATGATGTCACACGCGGGACGTTGGATAATGGCATGGTTCATGTTGGGATTCTTTTCGGCAGCGGAACTGGCTAGCCAGACGCCGCCAGTAGCGCCGGTCAAGGAACACCGCGAGGTGCGGCACGGAACCACCGTGTTGGACAACTACTATTGGCTCCGGGAAAAGTCGAATCCCCAGGTACTCGCATACCTCACGGCGGAAAATGCCTACACCGCCGCGATGACGAACAGTCTGAAACCCTTTGAGGATACGCTGTACAAAGAGATCCTGGGCCACATCAAACAAACCGATCTCAATGTTCCCGTCCGCCGCAGCTCTTACCTGTACTACTCGCGCACGGTGGAGGGAAAGCAATACTCCATTTACTGTCGCCGGAAAGGCAGCATGGAGGCGCCTGAGGAGATTCTGCTCGATGCCAACGAACTAGCCAAGGGGCAAAAGTTCGCCGGCGTCACACCCCCGGTTATCAGCGACGATCAGAACTTGGCGGCCTACACCACCGATTACACCGGGTACAAGCAGTACAGCCTGCACGTCAAGGATCTGCGCAGCGGGAAGACGCTCCCGGACACTGTCGAGCGCATCACATCGGTAGCCTGGGCGACTGACAACCAGACGCTGTTTCTGGTTACCGAAGACCCCGTCACCAAGCGCAGTAACAAGTTCTGGCGCCACGTTCTCGGGGCCTCCGCATGGGAGCCGCTCTACGAGGAGAAGGATCCTCTCTACGGACTCAGCGTCGAGAAGACGCGGGACAAGAAGTACCTTCTTCTAAAGATCGAGAGCAAAGACACCACGGAGTATCGCTACCTTCGCGCGGACCGGCCGCGCGACGCCTGGGCCGTCTTTCTAACTCGGGAGAAGAAGCACCGTTATTACGTAGACCACCGCCAGGGTCTCTTCTACATACGAACCAACAAAGAGGCAAAAAACTTCCGCGTTGTGACCACCCCGGAGAGTAATCTGAACCCTAAGAACTGGACCGTATTCCTGCCGCACCGGGACGACGTGCTGCTCGCCAACCTCGATCTCTTCCAGGATTTTGCGGTCGCCTTGGAGAAGTCACAGGCGCTCAACCGCTTGCGCGTCCATAATTTCAAGACCGGCGGCTGGACGGCAATCGCTTTCCCAGAACCTGTTTACGCGGCCGATCCCGGCGAGACTCCCGATTTCGAATCCCCGACATATCGCTACCGCTATCAGAGCTTCACCACCCCTCCCAGCGTGTTCGACTATGACACCCGGACGGGCGCGTCCCTGCTCTTGAAGCGCCAGGAAGTTTTGGGGGGCTATGATTCGACGCAGTACGTCTCGGAGCGCCAATGGGCTACGGCTCGCGATGGCGTCCGGCTCC
>JAHFUH010000637.1 GCA_023265215.1 Acidobacteriota bacterium | reverse complement strand
AACTTCTTATGGAACAAAGTGAATCAATCCGGTATAAATATCAAATTGGCGTAAAAATCAGGAGTTGATAAGCGTGCGCTATCAAATGGAGTTAATTTTCGTCTGATCAGTTCGTAGGCATTGTAACTATGCTTGGATATAAGCCCATAGAGGTCTGTAAGCTCCCATCCTGCCTGTTTTGCCACCAATGCATGAAACTCTATCAATAAAACAGGCCGGTGTTTGCTCAGTATCTCGTGCGCTCCCATGAATGCCGCCAGCTCCGAACCTTCTATATCCATCTTGATAACATCAACCTTATCGATTTTGCGATCTTGTACAAATTGATCCAGCGTAATCGTATTAACGGACTCACCACCGCTGCCGAAATCATTGAAGCGTGTATTGTTCCCGCCAGTATCGGGTGAAGAATAAATGGTGACTTGGTCTCCAGATGTGTTGGAAACGGCTTTGTTGATGACTTCAATATTGTCCAACTTTGCTATTGCGACAAAATTATTCAATATTGCCGCATTGAAAGAAGATGCCTCAAAGCTGTATATACGTTTAGCCGATCTTGACAGGGACATGGTGTAGCTTCCGACATTCGCACCTACGTCGAAGAATGTTTTGTCTTTTACATATGGGAGCAAAAAATCCACTAACTTTTTTTCATATGCGCCTTCCATGAACATCCAGTATTGGATCCAGTCCCCAAGATTCAATGGCAATACTATTCCTGAATGTCTTAATCTACTTTTCAGGACCAGGTCAGAGTTCTTGATGTGTTGAAAAAAACGATATCTACGGCGATAACGGCCAAATGGACTCGGCAACAGGCGAAGTGCATAAGCCATAATTGAATTGCGCAATGTTGAATATCGCATTAATAATCCTGATGGTTACAGATAGAGCAATTATCTCAGAGAGATAAAAAAATTATGGCGCTTGCTTCTTGTCATCCAAGACCAGCAAGAATCTTCACGATCCTCTCTGCCGAATTTCCATCACCGAACGGTGAGGCGACCAAAGTTTCGGTTTGTTTCATTGCCCACTCGATGTTCGCAAGTATCTCCCTGCCTACCAGACGCCCCAGTCCTACATCAAGAATTTCAGGCCGCTCCGTGGTTTCCCTGACGATTAACACCTTCTTGCCAAAACAGGAGGCTTCCTCTTGCAATCCTCCGCTGTCGGTGATGATAAACGATGCAGACGCGATCATCTCCAGCATTTCCAGATAGCCAACAGGTTCTATGACGCGAATATTAGGCGCCGTGAATCGTCCCCGGTGCTTCTGCACGTTAGGGTTCGGGTGAATCGGCAGGATCAGTTGCAGGTCTGGATAGGCACTGGCAACCCGATTCAGCTCATCGAAAAGCTCGTCCATGATTTCGTGATTTTCCCGCCGGTGCAGGGTCACCAGCACGGTATTGGATATGGGCGAGCTTGAAAGACCGTGCTCCTTTTTGATGATGTTTACCGCATCCACAACAGTATTCCCGACAAGGTGTATATTCTTTGCTCCCGCCTTTTCCAGATTCACCTTTGCCCCCGGCGTAGGGGCAAAACTGACTGTCGCAATCTGGCCAATCAAAGCGCGATTCGCTTCTTCAGGAAACGGGTTGTCGAGATCGAACGTGCGCAGGCCGGCCTCAACATGTGCAACATGAACCTTGTTGTAGAACCCGGCCAGGGCAAGCGCCCACGCAGTAGTTGTGTCTCCCTGAACTACAACCGTGTCGTAGCTCTGCGCAGCAAACAACTCCTCCGCTGCAGAACAAATCTTTATGAAACTGCTGGTCAGCGTGTTGTGTTTGCTTACCCCGGCAAAGTGCTGGGCGAACGTATGATCGGGCGGAGGAAGCAGGTTTTTTACATCCGCATACAGGTCGGTTTGCTGACCGGTAAACAGCGTCTGGAACGGGGTGCCGTGCCGTTGCAGCGCCCGAACGACAGGAAAAAGTTTGATGATTTCAGGCCGAGTCCCATACGCTATCAGGATCATGGCAAAACCAACCTGAAGCCGTTTTCGATTTCGTAACGCAGGACTTCCCCGTATTCTTTGGACCTGTCCTTGCTGCTTATCGCGACCTTGTCCACGCCGAGCTTTCCTTTGACGGAGCCCCACAGGGACTTGTCGTGCTGCGGATGCGGGGGGCAGGCTACGCGAATCCCATGGCGCTGCAACATGGCGCAGAAGTGGATGTCTTCCCCAAAACTCCTGATCGATGGCTCAATATCCCAAAAATAGCGAGCCCACTCCCGCCTGAAGAACCAGCTATGCCCGACGAGATCAACAAACTCGATATCTTCATTGCATCCATCCCAGCCCATTCGGGGCACCTGAGTCTTGGGTTCGGTTTTTGAAAGGAAGCGCAGACCTATCGTCCCGCACATGGCTTTTTCTTGATCTACGTAGCGCAGGCAATTCTCAAACCAGCGCTCGCCCGGCATGGTGTCGTCGTCGAAAATACAGACATACTCCCCCTCCATCGCCGAGGCCAGCGCAAAGCGGGGAATAATGCCAAAATTGTGGTCACATACGATCTTTTTTACCTTGTCGGCATTCCTGAATTTGAGGTTCTGCTTCTGCTCAATCAGCCCCATAACTTTGGGGGGCTGGTTGTACCACAGGACAACTTCGTGCGGAGGAACAGTTTGACTGAGCACCCGCTCCACTTGCTCTTCCAGATGTTGTGGACGCTGCCAGGCTGTCAGAATGACGGAAATTTTTGGCCCCATTACGGAATTACCTTTGCTTTGATTTTAAGTTCATATATCTCATTAATTTTTTCTGCCAGCCGTTCCCATGTTTGCTCGCGGGCTTTACGTTGCGCCGCCGCCCCCATAGCCTCCCGCTGCTCAACCTCCAACAATTGCACAATTCTGCCCGCAGCGGCATCCGCATCGCGGAAATCAGGAAGAATAAATCCGTTAACGTTCTCTTCAACCAAGTCTTTTGCTCCGACATTGGGACTGACGATGACCGGAATACCGGCAGCCATCGCCTCAAGAATTACCATGCCGAAAGTGTCGAATGCCGAGAGCAGGATAAAGAGGTCAGCTGCGCGATAGAAGCGTTCAAGTCCAGCGTGCTGTGTTCCAGCGAAGATAACTGCGTCAGCGACCCCCAGTGACTCTGCGATTTTACCGTATTTTCTTTCATCACCCCGCCCCACTACCAGCAGACGGATATTTGCCTCCGGCTTTAGCGCTCGCGCTTTCGCCACTGCTGCGATGATGGTGTCGAGTCCCTTGACCTCGAAATTCATCCCGACAAAGAGAATGAGCAGATCGTCGGCGCCGATCCTGTAACGTTCCCTGATTTCGGCACGGCACACATCACGGCCGGGCGATGAGAAGCGAGCTACATCAACGCCCGGATGGACGATCTGCCACTTCCCGGGCAATGTTGCGTACTCGCGGCGAAATGCCTCCATAGCGATGGAGGAAACGGGGAGAAAACAAGTTGCGCTGCCGCTCCTC
>JAHFUH010000636.1 GCA_023265215.1 Acidobacteriota bacterium | reverse complement strand
AAGCCAGCAAGGCGATTCAAAACCTCAAATCTCTGGTACCCGATATGGCTTGTGTGCTCCGTTGTAACAGTGAAGTTCCACTGCCTATCGCTCAAATCGGCCTGGGAGAGAAAGTCCTCATCCGGCCGGGAGAAATAGTCCCTGTTGACGGCGTGATCTTGGAGGGTACCGGAAGTCTGAATGAGGCCCCGCTCACCGGCGAGAGCAAGCCTGTCATGCGCGAGCCCGGTGATCGTTTGCTGGCAGGGACGATCAGTCTAGACGGCGCCTTCGTCGTGCAGGTAACCGCTGCTGCACATGAGCGTGCGATTGCGCGTCTGGCGCGACTGGCCGAAGAGGCCAAGCGAATTAAGCCAGCCATTGTAGGGCTTGCTGACCAGGTATCGGCGGTTTTCACGCCCGCAGTCGTCGTGCTGGGAGTTGGAGCAGTATTCTTTTGGTCATTGCGCCTGGGGTTTGCCCCAGGCCTGCTAATCGCGCTCTCGGTCTTGCTTATCGCCTGCCCGTGCGCCTTGGGCGTTGCAACACCGCTGGTATTTTGGACAGGGCTCGCGATTGCAGCGCGACGGGGAATTCTCATTCGAAGCGGGATCATTCTAGAGCGGCTGGCAAAAATCAATCACGTTTTTTTTGACAAGACAGGAACACTCACGACCGGCAGTTTTCATCTGAACGAGATCCTGACACTAGGATCTGCTGATGGGGCGCCGCTCCTTGGTAAGCATGAATCGAAAAACGGATTGTCGCCGCTTTTGATTGCCGCTTCGCTCGAGTCTCGCTCCGAACACCCGGTGGCCGCGGCGCTTCGGGCTGCGGCCGCTGAGGCGGGACTGTCTGAGTTGCAGGTCAAAGAGTGGCGCGTTGAGCCTGGGCTTGGCGTGCGCGGACGAATTGACGGAGTCGAAACGGAATATCTCCTTGGAAGCTCCAGGTTCGTAAAGCAAGCCGTGCTGATCCCCGAACCAGCCATTGAGACCAGGGTAGAGGATCGGGCCGAACGAGGCGAGACTTTGGTTTACCTCGGAGCTGCCGGTAACCTCAAGGCGGCCTTTGCCGTCGGTGAAGAGCTGCGAGAAGAAGCCGCCGAGGCGTTGGCTCATCTGAAAAAGCTTGGATTATCGACGACCGTTATTACCGGAGATGGGCGTTGGAGCGCTGAACGCCTCGGCGCAACCCTGGGCATCCCCGATATCCGCTGGGGATTGCTTCCGCATGAGAAAGTCGCAGAGATCCGAACGGCACAGGCAAAGCACAAACGGGCTGCGATGATCGGAGACGGTATTAACGATGCAGCCTCTCTGGCAGCCGCTGATGTAGGAATCGCCTTGGGCTGTGGAACCGATCTGGCGCAAGAGGCTGCGGACGTTGTTATGGCGAGCGCAGACCTGACACAAGTGCCGTGGCTCTTGGAATTTGCCCGCCGCGTGCGGCGAGTGGTCGCGACTAATCTGGTTTGGGCTTTCGCATATAACACCATCGGAGTAGGTTTAGCTCTGGCCGGCTGGCTCCCGCCAGTTCTAGCCGCACTAGCGATGGTTCTCAGCAGCCTTTTCGTGGTCGGAAACACCCGCCGCCTCTACGCGGCAGCAGAAAAACGCTAAGAGCCCTATGAGATTCGGTGAGGAATAATCACATGAGCATATTTCTAACGGCGAACCCTGGAAAGGAGGGTAGATCATGATAGGTCTACAGCACCGGTTTGGAGAGATCACGATGGTAGCCACCATTGGTCTCGCTTTGTGGCATGGCATTGCCGGTTCGGGCGAGCCGCCAACGGCTGAGCAATTAAAAACAGGCAGGTTCATCTACGAGCGCGGCTGTGCTATCTGCCACGGCATGCAAGGAAAAGGGGATGGCTTGGCCGCACCGTATCTTGATCCGCGTCCCCGCGATTTCACAAAGGGAGAGTTCAAGTTCCGCACGACGCTCAACGGTGCTATCCCTACGGTTGATGACTTGGCTCGCACAATCACCCACGGCCTGAACGGGACAGCTATGTCTCCTTGGGCAGAACTCTCAAAGCAGGATCTGCAGGCAGTCATCACTTACGTTGAGACTTTTTCCGAACGTTTTAAAACGGAAACGGCAACTCCCATCAAGGTTCCGCCGGAAACACCCTTCAACATGGAAGCGGTGCGGCGAGGGCAGCGGTGGTATACCGACATTGAGTGCGGGAAGTGCCATGGAACAGAGGGGCGCGGTGACGGCCCTTCCGCAGCCGAGTTAAAAGACAACTGGGGATTTCCCATTCGCCCCACCGATCTGACGCAGGCCGCGCTCTATAAACGCGGAGCATCGCCGACGGATATCTATCTTACCGTTTTTACCGGCCTGACGGGGACTCCGATGCCTTCCAATGCCGGTAATCTCGAGAAGCCTCAGGACGAGTGGGACCTAGTCTATTACGTCTATTGGTTGTCCCAGGGCAAGTCCTTTGCTAACGCTCAAAAAGCTCTCAGAAGCCAATCGTTCTCCCTTACAGGGGTACAGCAAACATGGGTGAAGTAAATAGGATGTCTGCCTTCATACTGCGCCACCCTTTTGCAGCGGGGTTGCTCATTTTGGCTGCTGTCGCGCTCGCATCATTGTGTGCAGGCACGCTCGCCGGCGTGATAGATTGGGGCGATTCAACTGGATCGGAAAGTATGATTGATGTGTCGTCTCAAACGACAGCTCCTCCCGCCGATGAGTTATCTCCAGCTCCTCCCGCCGTTTTTTCTTGGAAGCCCAAACCCGCTCCAGACTTTACGCTCATGGACCAGGACGGCCAAACGGTCACCCTTTCCGGATCGAGAGGGAAAGTCATCCTCGTCAACTTCATCTTTACCCAGTGCGAGGAAGCCTGCCTGCAAATCACGCGCGAGATACGAGGGCTGCAGGAACACTTCGGAAAAAGAATGGGACGCGAGCTTGTCTTCCTCAGCATTACTCTGGATCCGGAACATGACAGCCCGAAAGCGCTTAAGGTTTATGGTCGGAAGCACAATCTAGATTTCACTACATGGCGACTGCTGACAGGGTCACGAGAAGAGATCGATGCTCTTCGCAGTAGTTTCGGCGTCTACGCTGAAAAGATAAAAACCAAGGCGGGTCACCCGGATATCCTGCATACTGCCAAGGCGTACGTGGTTGATCGAAATGGAGTGATTGCGGACATGATCCCTCCTGGGGCACTGACCTTGTTTGGCGCTGCCGTGGTTGAACGAGTTTTGGGAGTATCTCATGGTTGATGAAAGCGTGGGGTCAGTAGCGCAGATTGGTTTTCTTGCTGCCGGCCTCTTCGGCTTTTTGGGCAGCACACATTGTGCAGGCATGTGTGGGCCCCTGGTTGGCCTATACACAAAACAGCTACAGGACCAGCCAGCTTGGCGGATTCAGAGGCAGCATCTCCTCTACAACCTCGGGCGCCTATTCATGTATACCAATCTCGGAATTCTACTTGGAGGGGCGGGACTCCTGATCGGACTTTTGCC
>JAHFUH010000635.1 GCA_023265215.1 Acidobacteriota bacterium | reverse complement strand
CCTGGCTACTTTCTGACCGCCCTTCCAGGGCGGAAATCAAAAAGTAAATGGCATTAGCCGGGACGGTGGCGCTCCCAGGGAAGCTGGGAGTCCTCCGAGGGAAGTTTCCGGAGAGAAATCGGAATTTTTGCACTGCCCGGTCACTAACCGCTATCCACTGACGAGGGTTTTGTGTTACTCTCGCGCAATTCACATGGCCAAAGTCATTGCGGTTACCAACCAGAAGGGCGGCGTCGGCAAAACGACAACCGCAATCAACCTCGCGGCAGCGCTTGCTATCGCCGAAATGCGCGTGCTCGTCATCGATACGGACGCCCAGGCCAACTGCAGCAGTGGGCTTGGAGTGGTAAAGGGCTCTCTGAAAAAAACTCTTTACGACTCATTGATTCAGGATGAACCGTTGACGGAGGTGATGACGGACACAGAGCTTGACAGCCTGAAGCTTGTGCCGGCAGATAAAAACCTGACCGGCGCCGCAGTTGAAATGCTCGACATGGAGAACCGGGAGTTCCTGCTGAAACGGCTCCTTGAGCCGGTCCTGGGACGGTTTGATTTTGTTCTTATCGACAGTCCGCCTTCTTTGAATATCCTGACTCTAAACGGACTTGTCGCGGCAGATTCGGTGCTCGTACCCATCCAGTGCGAGTATTTTGCGCTCGAAGGGCTGACCGACCTGTTCGATACGCTCGCCAGGGTTCGGAGGGGGTTGAATCCCAATCTTGAGGTCGCGGGAATTCTGCTAACCATGTTTGACGAGCGCACCAACCTGAGCAGCCAGGTCCGGGACGATTTGATCCGACATTTCTCCAATAAAGTGCTGCAGACCGTAATTCCGCGCAACGTGCGGCTGGCGGAAGCTCCCAGTTTCGGCAAGCCCGCGATCCTGTACGATATCCTGTCCAAAGGCGCGGAAAGCTACATCCGGCTGGCAAAGGAAATTCTGAGCTATGAAAAAAAAGGTATTGGGTAGAGGACTCGAAGCGCTGATCCCGGAGGTGAAACAACCGGAACCCGGTACCCGCGAGATCGATATCGATCGGATCTCTCCGAATCCCAGCCAGCCGCGGCTGAAATTCGATGACGCCCGGCTTGACGAATTGGCTGCATCCATAAGGGAAAACGGTATATTGCAGCCGGTGCTTGTCCGCCCGTTCGGCAACGGATACCAGCTCATCGCCGGTGAACGGCGCCTGTCCGCTGCGCAGCGGGCGGGATTGCTCAAGGTGCCGGCGGTCGTCCGGGATGTCCCGGATGACCGGATTCTCGAGCTGGCACTGGTGGAGAACATTCAAAGGGAACCGCTGAATCCGATGGAGGAGGCCCAGGCGTATCAGCGGCTGATCGACTTGACAAATGAAACGCAGGAACAGGTCTCTGAACGCCTCGGCAAAGATCGCAGCACGATTGCGAATGCATTGAGGCTTTTGAAACTCCCTCCCGCCGTCAAGCTCCTGGTGGCGGATGCGAAGCTCTCCCCCGGCCACGCCCGGGCGCTCCTCGCATCCAATGCAGGCCCTTCCGAAATGACCAGGACCGCCAACCTGATCGTCGAGAAAGGCTGGTCGGTACGCGAGGCGGAACGATGGGCGAAAAACCAGTCCCGGCTTCCCGGCCTTATAAAACCGCAGGACCCGAATGAAGCTGCGGCGGCCGATCAGTTGCGCCTCGCGTTGGGGACAAAGGTGGAGATTGTTTCTAAACCAAAGAATTCAGGAGAGATACGGATACATTACTTCGGCCAGGAAGAGCTCATGCGCCTCTTCAGCGTCTTGACCGGAAACCGAAAAGGCTAATCCAATGGAGCCAAGTCATGCAATTCAAGAAGGGTAAGTCGGCCGATGACATCGCCAGCCATCTCGGTGAAGGAACAGAACTGAGCGGAGATCTGACCTTCACTCATGGCTTGCGCGTGGACGGCGTCGTCAAAGGAAAGGTCAAATCGGAAGCGCTCCTGGAAATAGGGCCGGCGGGAAAAGTCGATGCCGAAATAGATGTAAGAAAAATACTGATCCGTGGAGAGTTCCGGGGCGCAATCCGCGCAAGCGATAGGGTCGAGATTCTAAAGGACGGCAAAGTCTTCGGCGATATCTATGCTCCCTGCCTCATTATTGAAGCAGGAGCCCTTTTTGAGGGGCGCTGCAACATGCTGGAGCAGGCCAAATCCAAACAGGCCGCTACATCGAAATCTCCAGAGAGTGCACCAAAGAGTCCTGATCGAAGCGTGCACAACTGAAATTAGATCCGGACTAAAGGGTTTTGTTTGCTGATATCTTTAATGATTTCAAGAACTTAGCGTCTTCAGCGGTGATCCGCAGCTGCACCGGCTCACCCGTTGCAGCGCGATCAGGCTCTTCGTCCGCTCTTCCCTTCCGGCTGAACCCGATCTTTGCTTCGATAACGAGAAATACCTCATAACCGGCATCCCGAATCTCCTGGATGCGTTCGTTGATTTTCGGCGAATCCGCCACTGTCTCATTGATGGTTTCGCCCAAATGCTTCATGAGACGTTCTATTTCTGCTTCCGGCATGCGGTCTCTCCAAAGTCCCTCTACAACCTTTTGAATTGTACGCTCCTGCCCGATTGGATGCAATTCCACGGCTGAAATCGGACTGTCTACTCACCCGTGCTGATGCCGGCGCCTCGCGGATCCTTGATTCCTGCAATCTTTTGCGCTTAAATATGAAACCTTTCGTCCGGAGAACTCGTAGTATTCGTCATTGCCCCATTGGAGGTGTGGATGAGTAAGGGGAAAAAAGTTTGGATGATAACCGGCGGAGTCGTGCTGCTTGCAGTCATCATCGGGGTCAGCATCAGTTCCAGTCGTAAAAATGTTGTTTCGGTTCAAACCTCGAAGGTGCAGCGAAAGGCAGTGCTGACTTCCAAGGTTACAGCCAGCGGCCAGATTCGTGCGAAAAAATCGATTGACCTCCAGTCAGAGGTTCAGGGAATCATTACAGAGCTACCTGTTCACGAAGGCGATACCGTTAAGAAAGGACAAACCCTTCTGCGGATAGATCCGATTCAGACCAATGCGGACCTCGACATAGCTCATGCTCAGTACGAACAGAGCTCCGCACAGGCTCGAGCGCAGGAGTTTGAAATTTCCAATGCCGAAGTTCAGCTTATGAGAGAAGAGTCTTCTCTGAAATCAGCTCAAGCAGAGCTACAGAGAGATCAGGATAATCTTCAACGGACACAAAGTAACTTCAAGCGACAGCAGCAGCTTCACGAGGACGGCCTGATATCGCACGATGATTATGAAGAGGCCCAGAATAAGCTGAAATCGGCGAAATCCGCGCTTGCGATTCAACAAAGCAGTGTTTTCCAGGCGGAAGAGCAGCTTCGTGTTGCCCGAAATAATATAGCCAAGATGAAAAACCAGCTGGCATCGAGTCAGGCTTCCGCAAAACAGAGCGCGGCCAATCTTGCCAAGCAGAAGGATCAGTCCGGAAAAGCCAAGATCGTTTCTCCGC
>JAHFUH010000634.1 GCA_023265215.1 Acidobacteriota bacterium | reverse complement strand
CGGCGGATCTTCCCCGATGTGTTCGGCTAAATCATGCAAGTCCTTCTCTCGGCTGGCGAGTTTGGTGGTTGTGGTGGTGAATCCGGTGGCTTCCTCCAAAGCCGTGCGATCTTGCGCAAGCACTCGCAACCGCAACTCCTCACGACCCCGGGCGACTCGATCCCGAGTGATCCGAAGTTCGAGAGGTGTAGCAATGATCACGGATACAAGCAGTGCGACACCTATCCGAATCAAAGCCTGACCCAAAAGGAGGGCCTTGCTCCGCTTCCTAATTGTTGTGATCAGAAACCTATTAACACAAAAAATGAAAATGCTCCAGCCGAAGCCCAGCAACATGGCTGTGAACGCATTATCGAACACGCGCACGGCGGCAAAAAACATTGCAATACATGCCGTGCCGGCAGCTAGCAGCATAATGGCTCCGTTTGTGGTGTGCTTGGCGCGTTCAGAACCCGGGCATTTATTCATCAGTATGATCGAAACCCCTACGCACCACAGAAGGAAATCGCCAACGCGGCGTATTATTCGCATTATAGACCATCCTTTCATGACTGTCGGATTCAGTCCCTGTAACTTTTGATCTTCTCATCAATGATGTTCTGAAAATCGTTGAGCAGTCTGTTCAACCAAGTGAAATAGTTCATGGTTTCTTCCTGAATGGAGTTCCAATAGAGTTGGGCTGATGGCAGATTTTGATGCTCCTGGTAAAAGTTCCACCGTTCCGTGTCGTCGCCAAGGTAGTCTTTCCGACGCTCATCAATTTCGCGGCGCAACTGCTGCTGCCTTTGCGTGACAAAGGCGATAAACTGTTGCCGAAACTCCACCTTTATGACTTTGAGATACGTCTCATATTTTTCATTGAGCGCAGCGAGGTTGAATTCGACATGCAATTCGAGCAGTTTATGCCGGAACTCAAGCTCGGTTTTGGCATTTAACAGCTGAGTTTCTTTGACGAGCCGCTGCATTTTCCCCGGAAACAGGCGTTCTATCAGGCCGACTTCGCGCCGCATAAACTCCTGGATCTGTTGGCTAATCTGTTCGTGGTTGCTTTTGAGGACATCTTCTAGCTCCATGCTGGCGCGAACCTGCGTAAGTTGTTGCTGATTTGGGACTGAAGGACTGTTGTTCGACATTGCTAACCTCCTATTAGTTGATTTGTGAGCCGCTTAGCTCATGATTTGAATTCTGGTCGAGATGCCAAGTGCCGTTGTCTGAACGACGGCACGAGACGGTGGCGTGGCTTTCGTGTTCGTATAATCCTTGGGCTCGTCCGATTTCTGCCGGGATCCAATTCCAGGAGTATTCGATTACTGCTGCGTCCGAATCGCCTGATGTGACAATTTTGATATTGCTGAGTTGCTTGTATCCAGTTGGGACTTGCCAGAAGTCCGGACCAAGTTTGTACCATCCAGCGGCCGCTTGTTCACCTGAGGGTGTCAAGACCAACTTAGCGCCGATCTGCTTTCCTAAAATCACACAGCTGGGCTGTATCCGCACCAGATTGGACTTGAGGAAAGCCATGACCTCTGGGTGCTCCGAGAGGAGATCTCGTTCTCCGAATAATTTGTTTTCGTAAAGAAAAAGCGTGGTGGTGCTCTGTTGCATGATCGATGAGCCTTGAATCAGGCTTTTCGCCTCTGCCGTGGTGAGGCCTCTTCTGGCACAGGCATGAGATAGAAGCATCACGGTGAGGAACAGCGCGACTGCCCAAAATTGGGACAAGTGCAGGTTGGCCTTTCGGTGGGGATTACCACGGATGGTGGTGAACATATGTTTTTCCTCCCTTCTGGATTATTAAAACCGTTTGACAGATCCAATACCGACGAGTCGGAAAATGCCAAACTATTTTTGGTTGTTTTAAACCCTGCTGCCGTTCTTATTCCTTTGCTTTTTCCAATTTGTTTTCTAAAAAGTATGTCGTTGCCTGTGGCGCTTTGGTTCCGCTACTTTGCTGTTTTTCTTCATGTCTGTAATTCCTTGTTTTGCCATTTGACCGATATGTCGCTGCGAGCCGAGGAATGGTTTCTCCTACCGCTCATTTTAATTTTTCCCTGTGATGGGAATCGGGCATCAGTAATGAGGGCGTCTCACCTTGTGGTGAACCTTTCAAACTCCCTATATCGGCTGTATCCTATTGAGGTACTTGATAGCTCATAATTAAATGCCATTGAAATGATCCTTTTCTGTCGCGAGCTGATGCCCAACGTCCCAGCAGACCAGTGCACCGGCCACTCCTAAAAATACTGGTGATCTCGGCGACGGGATAACCCAATGACTTTAGCGGCGCTTCCCCTAAGTGACTGACACGCTTGACATTAGGCATGACATGAACTATATTAATCTCAGTTCTTGGTTCCTTATAATAATAGGGTCATCTTGTGCTAAGTGCCCAATCTCTCGATAGCCGACTGGTGGAAAGGGTAGTCTGCGACGAAGTTGTGTCGCGGAGTCCCCTTCCCATCAACCGAAGATCGGGAAGGAGAAAGGTATTGGACGAAATGGCCGATAGAACAACACATCCTACTATCGATGATCTTTGTGATCACTTCAGTGTTCACGGCAGGAAATTAAGCGACGCTGAAAAAGAGGAAATCACTGCCCATCTTGAGATCTGCACTGACTGCAAGATCATAGGTGAAAAGATCAGAATCGTTGATGACGCTTGGCAAGAGGCCTCACGGAAGGATTTCCAGGAACCACCTGAAGTGACGGCTTTAGTACAACATATGAAGGACTGGGTCCATAATCTGTGCGCATTATCTTGATTCTCAGGGGGCTTAGGCCCCCTTTTTGTTCAAATATGTAATCCTATAGTCAAACAGATTTCGTTTATTTTATCTTTGATGGAACTTTACCTTATGTCATCTCGACTTAACCATTAGGAGGAAACCTGTGGCCAGAGATCTTTTTTGTTGCGAGATTTGTGGTAACCAATATCTCTCGGTTCTAGAAAATCCTAATTGTAAGGGATGCAATTCTGTCGTAAGTCTACTTTTAAGCATGCGAGATATGGATGTATGGAATGCCTTCCTTAACAAATATAGTCGGGTGATTGCCAACATCGCTTATCACGCGGTCCCCTTGGAAAAATCTGAAGACTTCGCCCAGGACATATTAATGAATATCTACAGGTATCCCCCAGCTTCGGGTTGGGACAGCATGGAAGCCTGGATACGTTCCGTTGCCAATAATATAAGCGCGAGTTGGTGGAGAGGAAAACAGGGAAAAGGCTATAAGCATGAGAAAGAGATTGAATCTCTTGAAACGCTTCAAGAAGAAGGAAAAACAGTGGGTATGCCCAGCCAAAACCTCGATCCAGAATCTTTACTTATATTCTCTTCGTACAAGGACAGGTTCGATGACGCTTTGATGAAGCTACCTAAAATTCAAAGAGATCCCTTTATCCTTCATTACTTCCAAGGGCTTACTGGTGAAGAGATAAGTGGTGTCCTATCGGTGCCACTCGGGACTGTAAAA
>JAHFUH010000633.1 GCA_023265215.1 Acidobacteriota bacterium | reverse complement strand
CTACGAAACCAATATCGTGTTGCTTCCCACCGACGGCTCGGCAGTCAAGAGCGGCAATTGCGCCGTCCGCGGATTCCGCTCCAATTCATTTGAGAGCAATCCCAAGAGTATGCGTTCAGCGAATCGGGCGTTCGTATATTCGCCTGATACTCGCGGCCGCAACTACCTGGGCTTTCGCGTTGCCAAAACGCTCAAGTGATTCTGCCCCCGATCCAAAATTACAGGCCGGCAAAAAATCGCGATAGGATCGATTACTTAATGCCTGCCAGAATTTCTCTGCCGAACGCCAGACAATCCGCGCGCTTGAGAAGGTCATAATCCTCCAGCGGCTTGCCGGTCAATTGCGGATACATATCTTCCATCCTCTTGCGATTCTCAGGATCCATCAGGGCCTTTGTGATTCTGCCATTAAATACCTTTGATGGAAGATTGCCGACCTCCAGCATTTTCGCCAGATGATTGTCAATGTATGAAGTCTTTTGGGCCGGTCCGACCGGTTTCTCCCCATTGCCGCATACCGCAAACAGCGCTCTGATTTTGTTCTTCATCGCTTCCTTATTTTTTGCGATGTAATCCTGCAACTCCTTACGTGTCGCCCCCGATCGAATGGAGCCGCCTACAACAATATGGTTAAATCCCTTGAGATCGGGATTTTCGCGCACATCGAAAACATTGGCAATTCCGCCCATCCCTTCCGAAATCCATACCGCAGCATCGCGAGAGCTTCCGCACCATGTCCCGAAAAGCACGGCGCATTTCTTGTCGGATTGTATAGGGTAGTAATCCAATGCCGGCGCATCGCTAGTCAAAGCCATTGCGCCGACTCCAGCCACTAATCCTAATTTAACAAAATCTCTTCTTTCCACAGGCATCTCCTCTGTTCAACATTCTGTCACGTGCAATTACATTTCTTCAGTCGGCAACGTAAAACATAGATTATTGCATAATAGTCGTCATTTACGTTTGGATTAAATTAAAAGCTGAGCAAGAATAAGTCATGTCATAAATATGTGACATAATGCTTGACAACGCGCGAACAGGTTGGATAGTTTGGCCATCGGGGGCTGCCTCAACAGCATTGTGCCGGAACCGGGAAACGGGGGAACTCTGAACGTGACAATCATGGTTAATTCAAAATTGCGTAGGGGGCCGAGGCTGGTCGCTGCAATCCTGTGCGGGTTCTGCGTTCTGCTCTTCTGCCATTGCACAAAGAAAAACAATCCCAAATCCGTTGAAATCCACCTTCTGCTAAACCGGCATCCCTTTACGGAATCCATTCTGCGCTTTATTCCGGAGTACGAGCGCCAGTCCGGAGTTAAGGTCAGCACGCTGCTTCTTTCCGAAGAAGAATATTTTGAAAAGCTTATTACAGAGCTTTCCAGCCGCAGCTCATTTTATGACCTGTTCATGCTGGGTTTTCCGCACTTGTGGCAATACGCCAAAGCCGGGTGGCTCGAACCGCTGGATCCATATATTAAGAATCTGGACCTTACGCCCACAGCCTGGGATCAAAATGATTTTTTTCCCGAACTGATTGCCTGTTCCAGGTGGAATCTTAGGCAGGGCGCTGGTAGGGGCGAAGGACCTTTGTGGGCTCTTCCGGTCAACGAAGAAGGCTATGTAATCTTCTATCGCAAGGATCTGTTCGACCGCTTCCATATCAAACCGCCTACCACTTATGAGGAGGTATACAAGGCAGCCAAGGCTTTAACCCGCAATGTGGACGGCCAGCAAATCTACGGATTTGGCCACAGGGGTGTACGGAGTTGGTCTACCATCCATCCCGGATACATGACAGCGTTTGCTTCCTGGGGCGCGAGGGATTTCGACGAGTCTATGCACTGCGTGATCGATAGTCCTCAGGCAATCGAAATCACGGATCTGTTCATCCGAACGTTGCGGGAAGGTGGCCCTCCCGGCTGGCCCAGCTACACCTGGTATGAAGGCAAAGAAGGATTCCTTTCAGGCAAGTTCGCAATGTGGTTCGACGCGAACCACCAGGCTGCTGCTTTTGAGAATCCCGCCAAATCCCAGGTAGCCGGCAAGGTGGGATACCTGCTCCCGCCGGCAGGGCCGGACGGCCAGATCAGGTCCAGCACATGGGTGTGGAGCCTGGCCATGAATGCTGCGTCGAAGAATAAGGAAGCTGCCTGGAAATTTCTCGCATGGGCTACGAGTAAAGAAATACTTCAGCGAACCGTTCCCTATGAAAACATCAATCCCACGCGCAAGTCTGTTTGGGAAGATCCCAAAACTATGCAGGCCACAAACTGGGCTCAAGGAGAGTATCGCCGTACAGCCCAATTGCTCCTCTCGAAGTATGCCAGGATCCGGTGGACTCCTTCGATTTATGTCACTCAGGCTGGGGACCGATGGGCTGCGGCTCTGCAGGAAATCTACGAAGGGAAGGGGACTGCACAAGCTTTAAAAAGTGCAGCGGCGGACATTGATCAGATGGTGAGGAAATAATCTGCATGACCGATCACGCTTTGCGCACGCAGCGGCCGAATCCGCCTTATAGAGGCCTGCCCTATCTGCTGACCTTCCCTTCGCTCATCGCCCTGATCGGTATTCTCTATCCCTTTGTCCTGGGCGTGTACTATACATTCACCAATTACACTCTGACCGAACCCGGTAATATCCGGTTTGTAGGCTTGGCAAACTACGTTGAGATCTTTAAGCACATTGATTTCTGGAGGGCTTTCGGACTGACCTTTGTCTTTGCCTCATCTGCGGTAATGATTGAACTGGCCTTGGGCCTTGGAGTTGCTCTGCTGCTCAAGGATGCATTCCCAGGAATTCGTATTCTGCGGTCCTTTTTGATTATCCCCATGATGATTCCGCCCATTGTCAGTGCGCTGATGTGGAAAGTAATTCTCCTTCCAACAAACCAAGGAGTGTTGAACCACATTCTCAGTTTTGTGGGAATCAGGCCGGTTGCCTGGCTGGGCGATTCTGCTACGGCGCTGGTCTCCCTAATTATTATCGACGTGTGGATTTATTCCCCTTTTGCGGTCCTGATCTTACTGGCCGGCTTGCAGTCTATGCCCAAGGAACCGTATGAGGCAGCCCAGGTGGATGGGGCATCCGGCTGGTTTATGTTCCGCAAACTTACGCTTCCCTTGCTCACGCCCAGCATCGTGCTGGTCACGCTATTTCGCCTGATCGATTCGCTCAAGGTTTTCGACATCATTTATGCAACGACCAAAGGCGGTACAGCCGGAGCAACCACGACGTTGCACATCCAGAGCTATTTTGAAGCCATTCGGTGGTTCAGAATGGGCAGGGGCATGGTTTACCTTTTCGTCCTTTGGTTTCTGTGTTTCGTTTTTTCCAAAGCTCTAAGCGGGCTCTGGACCAAGGTTCTGATGCGATGATAGCCTCACGCCTGTTCAGACACATTCTCCAAGCCCTGGGTCTGGGTGCGTATTTCACCTTTGCGCTGGGACCTATCGTTTGGATAGCCATGATGTCCTTGAAGA
>JAHFUH010000632.1 GCA_023265215.1 Acidobacteriota bacterium | reverse complement strand
TTCCACTTCCACCTGCTGAGGCTCATCCCACCGAACATGCGCAAAAACTCCATCGCAGTTTCTTCCGGATGCTGCGCTCAGGTCCTCCTGCTGCAAGGCCCTCCCGCCGTACTCGCCCAGGACTATGACGCTTCCCGGAAATTTGGATTTTACGTAACCGTAGACTTGTCCTACGTCCGCATTGAATGGGCATTGAGCGGTTGCCGGATAGCTGTGGAAATCCACGTAGTCAAGAAATCTTGATTTGATTTCGTTTTTTAGGGAATGCGCACCGGCGTCTACATCGACAGGCACTTCCAGCACTGAAATGCCGCGCTTCCCGGCGGGCGCTCTGCCCAAATCGTACAAGATTCGAAGATATTGGCCGATTTTTGGGACCCGTTGGCTGTACTCGTTCTGATAATCATAGTAAAGTACGGTCGCATTGGCTGGATGCGTCGCTTCGACTGCGCTTATGATGCCATTTATCCATTTAACGGAGTCGTTTGTGAAAGCTGTGAATCCATCCGGGGTGTTACTATACCCCACATAGGACAACTGCCACCACCGGAGTCCGTCCGGATTATTTTCCTCCGGTCCGCTGCTGAGATACGTATTGGCAAAAGCAATAATCACCTTTAGCCCACGAGCGTGGAGCATCTTCATGAGTTCAGGGAGATGCTTTTGGATCTGGTTAAACTCGGGCCTAAAAGATGAAATCCCCTGTGCCGGTTCGAAGCCACAGCCGGATGGCCAGAAATTGAGACGAATTATCCTGGCATCGAGGCTGCGCATGAGGTCAAGATCGGATTTAATGGCGGCTTTGTTCGCTTCATTCCAATTGGCATCCGTTAAAACATTGCACCCATAGCCCTGGGGCCAGTAATTGAAACCGAACCGGGTTGCAGATTTTTGAGCGAACAGGGGAGCACAAAACAATGAAAGCAAAATCGCCTGCAACCACCACCGCATTGGAGCCTTGATTTGAAATATCCTATGGCATGCGACTATTCTGAAGTGCACGAGATACGCACGGAAGCCACTGTTCACTTCTTCTCTTTCATCGCCGCAACAAGAGCAAGTGCAAACGGTTCTGAGCCGTCGTTGGCTTTGAGCGTTCGTGCCATATGCGGACAGAGCCCGGAGGTAAGCACCAGCCCGTCCCTCACAACACCAGTCCCGCCAAAGATCGCTCCCTCAAAATAGGGACTTTTCTCTGCAAAGGCGTATGCATATTTCTTTCCCTTCAAAAGGCCTGCCTTTGCCAGCGTCCACAGTGATCCAGTTTGCGCGGCGACCGGCTTACCGGCAGCAATGGCATTCTTGACCAGATTTATCGCCTCTTGGGATACTTTCGGTTCAGGATAGGATGCCACCATCATGCAGGGCAAGATGAATCCGGCATAGTCGACCACCTTCGCTTCAGCCAGTTTGATATCTGACTTCACTGTCACGGATCCCGCAGAAAAATCCGAACCGTCAAGCGTGGCGACAACAACCTTAAAGCCGGACCGTTCCAATGTTCCTTTCATGATAATAACTTCATTCTTGAGCATATACCCCATATCCGCGGATCCGCTGCGCATAAAAAGCAACACTTTGGGAGTGCTGTTTGCATATACAAGAGTAATTGTGCTCAGTAATGCTGCGATCAAAAGCCGCTTCATAACGTCACCCCTCCAAAAGTGACAGCCGATAAATCTTGAATGATATTCAGCTCAGGTAGATAGAAATGAGCGGAGACATGGCCATGATCGGTTCTGATGGTTCGCCTCAAAATAATCCCCGGTCCTTACAGCGTATATCTTCCGGGTTGAGCGCCTTCTTTGGCGCTTTGAATAATTTCATTCAGCTCATAGATTAAATCCAACGCATCCCTGCCTCCGACAATTCGATCAACCTCCTTGCCGCTGGAATTCAGGATTATCAAGGTAGGGGTTCCCTCTATTCTGAACCTGCGTGCCAGGCGCTCGCCCTCGGCATCGGCGTCTTCCATTACTCTCACGAACACATGATTGCGGGAAAACTGGATAAACGCCTTATCGGTATAGACCTCACGGGCCATCGTTTTGCAAACGGGTCACCAGGTGGCCGATATATCCAAAATTATAAATTTCTTCTCTCTAGCAGCCTGCTGGAGAGCGGCGTCAAAGCCTTGGACCCATGCCACCTGCGCCATGGCAACGATAGGCGCAACAGCGCAAAAGAAAAGCGGCAACAGGATCATCCACGCAGCATTTTTTCTATGAAATATACCCATTCTAATCTCCAAGCTTTACATAGGATAGATCATGACGAAAAGGAGCCAATACTTCAATTGCGAATGCTTAAAACCAAAACGCCACGGATTTCGCAGCGCGGCCGGCGGCCGCAGCCAAATCAGTACCATATGGGCAAACATGCCTGGGAGCGCCGGCGTCTCGCCGGCAACCATTAGCTTCTATTGTGTATTTCCGGACAAATCCGGCTAATGCTTGCAGGCCTTAACGCTCTTCTTGCATGAAAAACGTTTTGATACCCCAAAAGCCACATCAACGGCTATTCGTTGCTTATTGCCGGCGAGACGCCGGCGCTCCCAGGACAGCTCGGCTCCCGATGCAGGAGATTAAGTTGCTAAAATAACAAGAAATCGAAAGATTGTTATCACGGATTTCACGCGGATTACGGAGGCCACTTGATGGCGTGCCGCCGATACCTATCAGAATGATAAGTTTGACAGTCTCTACGCTGCTAATAACCAGACCCTCCTCGAAGCTATTTATTGCGCACTTCATGCCCAGGCCCTCCTCCGGCTTGATGTGGATTACATCGTCCGTGGAGATCGAATTGAGATTGTAGACGAATACACCGGGCGAGTCGTGGATAAGCGGCATTGGCCGGACGGTCTCCAGGCTGCGGTAGAAGCCAAAGAGGGATTGTCCCGAAAAATGCAGGGACGTGTCCTCGGTTTAATCACCCTTCAACACTTCTTCCGCCTATACCCTATGGTTAGTGGAATGACAGCAACAGCACAATCCGCGGCGAATGAGATCTATGAGTTCTATGGCATGAGAGTCGTCGCTATTCCTCCTCACATATCCACCATCCGAGTGGACCAACCCGACGCTATTTTTACCCACAGGGATGCAAAACGACGGGCCATCGTCAGGGAAATCATCAACGTGCACGCACTCGGCCGGCCAATTCTCGCCGGCACAGCCAGTATCAGGGAGTCTGAAGAGCTCGCCGGAGATTTGAGATCGGCCGGCATAAATTGCACTGTTCTCAATGCCAAGAATGACGAGCTCGAATCGGGCATTATCGCAAAAGCAGGCATGCTCAGGACCGTAACCATCTCCACAAACATGGCAGGGCGTGGAGTCGATATAAAGCTCGGCGGCAGCGACGAAAACCAGCGGGACGCTGTTTTGGCATTAGGGGGATTATACGTTATCGGGACGAACCGTCACGAGAGTCTCCGGATAGACCGCCAACTCAGAGGACGCGCAGGCCGCCAAGGAGATCCGGGG
>JAHFUH010000130.1 GCA_023265215.1 Acidobacteriota bacterium | reverse complement strand
GCCAGAATCCCAGGGCGTTTTTTCTAGACATCTTGATTTCCTTTTACAGATGGACCGCCAGCGCGGTACATTCCTATTCTTGACTAAAGGTAGCTGCTCACCGTCACCGCAGCAGCTGCAGAAGCGCAGCGAACCCCCAACCGTTCGCGCACTGCTGCCAGTTTTGATCGCATAGCAGCGCTTTTATCAGGCTTCTCCATATATTCCAAGGCCAGTCGGGCAAGCTCTTCAGGACGGGCTTCGTTTTGAAACAATTCCGGCACGATCTCTTCCCCGGCTATTAAGTTTACAAGTCCTTTCATCGAAGTGCGAATCAGAACAGCGCCGATCGCCCAGCTTAAGGATGAAATTTTATAGGTTATTAAAAAAGGAGTCCCAACAAGCGCAGCTTCAAGTGAGCTGGTGCCGCTTTTGACAAAGGCAAAGTCAGAATTCGCCAGAATATCTCTGGAATCGGCAGTTACAATCCGGAGACAATTCATGTTCGGATCGCCCTGAAATTCGCTCTGTATCAGACTCCTGACATGGTCCGGGTCAACTGTCGGGGCGACTGAAATCAGAAATTGAACGGGAGCGGACAGGAGCACGCATTTTGCCGCCTTTAACATAACCGGCAAAATATAGTCCACTTCCTTGCGCCGGCTGCCGGGTAGAATAGCAATTGTTTTTTGCGCCGGGTCAAGGCTCCGGCTGCTCAGAAATGAAATTCGATCGAAATTGGGGGTAAAACCCTCCAGCAATGGGTGACCTACGAACTCCACTTCCACTCCCCGATTCCGGTAATATTCCTCTTCAAAAGGAAGAATCACCAGCATTTTATCCACGTACTTCCGGATCTTCCGGATCCGCCAGCTACGCCAAGCCCAGATCTGCGGACCAATATAGTAGATAACCTTGACGCCCTGGCGTTTCATTCTTTTAGCCAATCTCAGGTTGAACTCGGGGAAATCCAGAAGTATTGCCACATCGGGGCGCTGTCTTGCAGATTCGGCTATGAGGCTTTGATAAGTCCTGTAATAGGCTTTCAATCCGGACAGGGCTTCGCGCACTCCTATATGAGCCAGCTCCCGAATATGGCTCAGCAGTTTTACTCCTGCATTCTGCATCTCATCGCCGCCGGTTCCATAGAAGCACATAGGTTCCGGCCCGTGCATGCGCCGGAGTTGCTCGACAAGCCTGGCGCCATACCTATCCGCTGAAGCTTCTCCCGCTACAATTAGAATCCTTTTCCGGCAATTCATCTCTTAGACCGTTATTTGGGACTTAACAATGATTTATTCTCGCTGGAAGCCAGAAGCTTGAAGCCTGAAGCCTGAATTTTAATGAAAGTAGCTTGAAACTCTATTAAGAACAGTCTCAGATATCGCATCTGACATAGTCCTGATATCAATAAGTCAGCCGCCATTCCAGCACTTCCGGCTTCCAGCACTTCCGGCTTCCGACTTCCGGCTTCCGGCTTCCGGCTTCCGGCTTCAATCATCAATTCCTGCGGATCCATCCGCCCCCGACAACCTGTTCTCCCTGATAAAAAACGCATGCCTGGCCAGGACTGATTGCCGGCTGGGGAAAGTCAAACTGGACTTCCACACTGCCGTCTTCCATCGGCAGGATTGTCGCAAGCGCTTTGGGATGGCGCGAACGGATCTTTGCCGAAACGCGCAGGGGTTCAGTCAGACTCCCGATGGAAATCCAATTCGGCCGGATAACGTGGCAGATGAGTTTGTCCAGCTGCGAACGCTCTCCAACCACGACTTTATTTTCTTCCGGCACGATTTCCAGCACATAAAGAGGTGTCGAATGGGCAATTCCCAATCCCTTCCTCTGACCAATCGTAAAATGGTGAATACCGGGATGGGTTCCCAACACCCGCCCCCCGACGTCCACGATCGGCCCTTCTGAAAAAGACCTGATTTCTTGGGAATCATTCGGCGCCCGCTCATAATTACGTTCAATAAAAGCTGCATAATCCCCGTCGGGAACAAAGCAGATCTCCTGGCTTTCAGCTTTCTCCGCAACAAGGAGATTGTGCCGGTGGGCAATTTGACGAACCTGCTGTTTGTCCAAGTCTCCTAAAGGAAACATAGCTTTGGATAACTGAAATTGGCTTAATTCAAACAAAAAATAAGATTGGTCCTTATTCTTGTCGCGAGCTTGAAAAAGCAGATGTCTTCCACTTGCCTCGTCATAAGCAACGCGGGCATAGTGACCGGTTGCAACACGGGACGCCCGGATTTCTTCAGCCAACCGGACGAGATGATCGAATTTCATGTGCGAATTGCAGAGCACACATGGCGAAGGAGTAAGGCCATGTCTGTAGTTTTCGATAAAAGCACGAACGACAATGCGCTCGAACTCCTCCTGGAAATCGACTACATAATATGGAATCTTCAGCCGGGCTGCCACCTCCCTTGCGTCATATAAATCATCGATAGAGCAGCAGCGGCTTCCTCCTCGCCTCTGATCCCAAAGCTGCATGGAAAAACCAACTACATCATACCCGGATTCTTTCAGTATCGCGGCTGCAGACGAGCTGTCGACCCCTCCGCTCATTGCAACAGCAATTTTGATTTTTTCCATCTGCACTGCCTTCTACCGGCAATTCTTGGGCATCCAAAGAATGCCGCTTCGGACAAGGTGTATGTCCTTCAAATTCGGGTGAAGCACATATTCGTCAATGGCCCTGGCTTTCTCCATGTAAGAATCCCAGAGCTTGGCTATCACCTGCTGTGATTCCAGTTCCAGAGACAGGAGACGCTCCTCCAGTTCCTGCGCTCCCTGAAGATTCCGGAACGGACCGGCAGCCGGGCGCAGACTGAGTTCGGCCCGAAGAAAAAGCTCGGCTATGCGTTCCGATATCCGGGAAATAGCGTCCCTGTTCCTGGAATCCAATTTTGCTGTTTCAAATTCGCCGGAATCGTCCTCGTAATCCAAATACTTTTGTTTTATTTGAGCTAACTTACGATTGTAAACCTCATGCAAAGACGCAAGTTCCTGCCGCATGGGACCGTCCAACAAATCAAGGCATCGGTTGGTGAATTGATTCAGTAACTCCCCCGGGAAGGAATAGATGTTCAATACCGAGTTCCGATAGACTTTGGCTTCAAAACGCCGCATCAGGTACTGAGCGAGTTTCGCTTCCATTCTTGAGATAAACTGCTCATCCACAAAGTCGGGCATGGTTTGAAGACAAATACTCTCCGGGGCAATAATCCCGATTTTGTCCGGGTCGACATCCCGAATCATGTCGTCTGCCCAAATCAGATCCATGTCCGAAAGCAGTTCCAAAGCTTTTTTCAGGCTGACAGTCTCCCGGAATCCTGTTCGAACATCGTTGAAATCAATCCTGGCTTCTGCATAGAAGAATGGAAGAAACTCGGAATCCGGGTTTGGAATTTCAGAACACCAGAACAATTCGCTAATTTTGTCGGAGCTTTTTGATGTTTGTTTCTTTGGCTGGGGCATGGGATACGCAATTGTCCATTGTTGTAAAATGCTGATTTTATCATGATGCCAAAACTATTCTCAATTGCTGTTCAGGGGATAAGTGAAATTGTACGTGAGACTCAACAAAATAAAACGCCACGGATTCCACAGAATTCACTGATTTATCTAATTTATATCAGTGAAATCTGTGGAATCCGTGGCGTTAATGTTTCGTTTTTCAGAGGTAATGCGGCATTACCCGTCAATTGACCGAAACTGCCGGAGCTTTGAATCCGCCGTTCACAAGAGAATTGAAGATGGCTTTAAACTCCTGTCGTCCATAGAAAAGGCGGGACTTGATCGTGCCGACCGGGCAACCGACAATTTCCGCAACTTCCTGGATTGTGTGACCTTCCATATCATGCAACCGCACAACAATTTCCTGCTTCCCTGTCATTCGATCGAAAGCAGTTCGGACCAGGCCTTTCAGCTCCGCCATCGAAGCGTGAGCCAGCGGGTCGATAAAAGGAGTGGGGTCTGCCGGCAGATCTTCAGCCGAGTCGTCTTCAAGCTCAACATACTGCTTGTTTTTGGCTTTCCTCAACATCCCGAGGCATACGTTGATAGTGATTCTGCTGATCCAGGTGGACACTTTTGAATCGCCGCGAAACCTCGAAATCCCACGATATACATTCAGCAGTGTCTCCTGAAGCGCATCCTCCGCGGAAGACTCTTCGCCCAGGATACGGTATGCCGTATTGAATATCTTCCGGTTGTAGCGCGAAAAAAGTTCATTACAGGCTTCGGGATCATTGGATAAACAACGATTCAAAAGCTCCAGGTTCTCTTCAGTTTGTTGAGACTCGATTGCCAGCATTTACCCTCCTTAGTTCATCAGGCTCCTAAAAATCCTGTTAAGCTGCTTATGTATAAGCAATTCGAGTGCCCAATTATTTATTTCATATAAGTCACTGCGCATGAATGACTTGCAGGCTACCAGAGAAAACATTGAAAATGGTGCAGTGTTGAAACTTTGGACAGCTATAGACCAATAACAATTAAATTATTCATTTTATGCCACTTACATCTGTCCATAAAGTTTACATGCGGCGGTATGACAGTTGGATACTGATGGCCAAGAACTGACCCTACAAACCCATGCGGTGAAGTTTTTCTATGAGGGATTGACGGCTGATTCCCAGAGCCCGTGCAGTCCGGGATCTGTTCTGGTTGAATCGCGCCAGAGTTTCTCGAATCATCGCTTCCTCCAAATCGCGAACGGCAGATTTCAAATCGCCATTGGAAGGCAGAGAAGACCTGGGACGCTGGTTTATATGGTCCGACAGCAGCTCAGGACCAATGGCTTTGTCGGGCTCACAGAGGAGAACCAGCCGCTCGATTTCATTTTGCAACTCGCGCACGTTTCCGGGCCAGGAATAGCCGTCCAGCAGCCTGCCCGTTTCTTCGCTGAACTGGCCGACTCTGCGATTGAGTTTGATCGATAATTGTTTGAGGAAAAATTCCGCCAAAGGAAGAATGTCTTTCTTTCGTTCCCGTAATGGAGGGATTGTTATAGAAAAAACATTGATTCTGAAAAACAGGTCCTGGCGGAATCGATTGGCCAGAACCTCGGCTTTGAGATCCCGGTTGGTTGAAGCGATAATCCGGACATCCACCTTCTTCGGCCGATTATGGCCAACCGGCATAATTTCATTCTCCTGGATCACTCTGAGCAATTTGACCTGCAGTTCAGGCGGCGCTTCGCCGATTTCGTCCAGGAAAATGGTCCCACTGTTAGCCATTTCAAAGTAGCCCTTCTTTTCCTGAGTCGCACCGGTAAAGGCGCCTCGAGAATGCCCGAAAAACTCACTCTCGACAAGATCCCTGGGTATTGCTCCGCAATTCACGGGGATAAAAATGTGATCGCGGCGGTTGCTCTCGCTGTGAATAAAACGGGCGACAAGCTCTTTCCCGGTCCCGGTTTCACCTTGAATCAATACCGTGGTTTCGGTACCGGTAACTCTGCGCAAGAGCCTCAGGATATTTTCCATCTCGGGGCTGCCGTAAATTATGCCTTGGGGGAAAACCTGTTTTTCGACTTCCTGCCGAAGAATGGTGTTCTCTGTTTTGAGTTTTTCGTTTGCCGATTTGAGCTCGGTCGCAAGCCGTTCATTTTCCCGCACCAGTTCCATTCTCTCGAGAGCATCGCGAACAGCGAGGCGCAGGTCATCGGGCTCCCAGGGTTTGGTGATGTACTTGTGAACCTTGCCTGTGTTGATTGCGGCGATGAGATCATCCACTTCAGTAAATCCGGTGAGCACAATGCGCACAAGATTAGGATAGATTCTCTGAGAGAGCTCCAGGAATTCGATTCCTGTCATGTTCGGCATTTTTTGATCTGTGATAATGGCATCGATAGAAGCCTTCTGCAGGATCTCCAGGGCTTCTTCGCCCGATCGGGCCAAATGCACGTTGTACTCATTCATAAAAGTCCGCTGGAGTTTCTGGAGATTGGCCAGTTCATCATCCACCAGCAGCAATTCGTATTTCTTTTTTGTCACCCGGCCTTCTCCTGAAAAATAGGTAGCTGGACAGTGAAAGTGCTCCCCTTTTGAGGAGTGCTTGTCACCTGGATTCTCCCCTGGTGCTGTTCGATAATGCCATAGCTGATGCTTAACCCGAGTCCCGTTCCCTGCCCAACAGGCTTGGTTGTGAAAAAGGGCTCAAAGATTCGGGTTAGATGCTCCTTGGGAATTCCGACGCCATTGTCCACGATTTCAATTTCCACCATACCGTCGTTGCAGCGAGTCCTTATCCACACATCCCCATTTCCCTGGACGGCGTGGAACGCGTTGGACAGAAGATTCATAAATACCTGGTTCAGCTTCCCTGCATACCCCATGATTTTTGGAATGTCCCCATATTCTTTATGAATCTCAATGCGCTTCTTGTACTGATTGCGCAGCAGATTCAGAGACATTTCCAGCGAAGCATGGACATCGACATCAGCAATCGTATCCGAATCCATTCGGGAAAAGGTCCGCAGATCGGAAACGATCGTGTTTATTCTTCGAGCGCCCTCGCTAAAGTTATCGATCAATACTTTGAGGTCCTGCTTGATGAAGGAATAGTGCATATTCTCCTTCAGTCGTTCTATCTCCGATTTATCCTCTGCTGAAATGCTGGGGAGATTTTCAAAGTGTTCCAGCAGATTCTGCAGTTTTTGTGTGTAGTCGGTCAGAAAACCTGTATTACCATAAATAAAATTGAGCGGATTTTTTATTTCGTGCGCGATCCCGGATACAAGCTGGCCCAGCGAAGCCATTTTTTCTGTCTGGATTAATTGCTCCTGTGCACTTTGGAGGTCGAAATAGGCTCTCTTGAGCGCTTCGTGCGAGTTTTCGAGTTCGATGGTGCGGTCGCGCACCATGTTTTCAAGGTTCCGGTTCATGTCCTGGAGCAGGATTTCACGAGCGGAAAGCGCCCCAGCCATCTCATTAAAGGTAGCTCCTAAAATGCCGACTTCATCTGAAGATCGGATTGGGACTCTCTCATTGAAATTGCCTTGAGCAATAGTGGATGCAGAGCGAATGAGGCTTTTCAACGGCACTGTGATTCCCCCAGCTATCCAATAAGTGAACAGGACAACCAGGGATGCAAGCAGCGCAGTCGCTCCCAAAAGCCAATAAGCCAAAATCCGGATTGGCCGGAAAACATCGGCCTGCTCTACTTCCACGCCTATAATCCAGCCAAATGAGGGGTCGTCGATGGGGGCAAGCCCGGAGATTTTCCCATTACCAACAGGCAATTCGTAAGCAAAATCCCGAGCCTGATTCTGAATTGCATCACGCATGGTCACGAGCCCATAATTTTCAACCAGCTTCATGCCGTAAAAATTGCCCGAACCCGCCTTCCGGTTTAGCCGGCGCTTGTGGCCGATAATCGTATCGGCATCCTTGGACAGCATGAACCCGTAGCCGGTCCGCAGATCCAGATTGGCCAAATCCGTTTCGACGTTGTCCAGTATGTTTTGAATGTATGCCCAGCTGAGGACATTAAGCCAGACCCCGATAATTTCATGGCTCACTGGATCGCGAATCGGTTCAGATCGGGCTATATTGTACTGATAGCTGATGTCCTCTTTGCGATAATCATAAAGATTTTGAACAAGCCTGGAGTGATACCAGTCTTGAGAATTGCTGCCCCCGGCTATCGAAGAGGCGAAAAGTTTCTTTTCCTCTGGAAATCTGTCAATGTTCCCGTTCAGAACTTCCGCAAGCTTGTCATTGGGCAGCGGGGCTCCTAATCGATCCGTCGTATTGATTGCCACGAACCTGCCGTTGATGTCCAGAACAGCCAGAATGTCGTACACGTTATGATTGAAGCAATATGCGTTCAAAAGAGAATTGAGCCGGTATCGATCTTTGCTCAAACCACTGTAGATAAGCGGATAGGTGGTCGCCATAGAGTGGATTTCATCTTTTATCTCACTCAGCATCAGATCGATTTTGTCGGCTGTATCCTGTGCCATTTTCGCCAGCGAAAGCTTGATACTCCCCTCAATTTGCTTTTTTCCTACGATATAGGAAAAAATCGACATGCCCGTCAGAGGAATCAGAGACAGTACAATCATCAAAACAAGCAGCTTGTTCCTGAGGCTGTGAAACAGCATAAATGAATGTTTGGGGGTGGCGCTCTTTCCCATTGTGGGCTCAACTGTCCAATAAATTCGCATTCTATTGTCAATTTTGTTGACAGGATTGTCAAGTCGGCCAGCCAAAAACCGCCACGTTGACTCGCACTTCCGATTACCACCCGTGTAATCCGGGTGCAATTGGAAGTGCGAGTCCATGTGTGATGGACAATAAACGATTACAAGCACTGAAAGCGCGACGCAGCAAAGCCCAGGGCGAAGGCCGCAAAGCGGCCGAAGCCCTGGGGGCGCTAGGACGCAAAAGAGAAAAAGCCCTGTAAGGGCGTGACACAGGCCAATTGTGCCGCCCCTACAGGGCTCCCTTCACATACCCTTATTTACCCAGGGTTTCGGAGCCCGCTACCGCGTGCTCTTTCACCCTGGGCTTTGCTCCTTCGCGCTTTCAGCGCTTGAAACACTTTGGCTCTCACTTCCAATTTCTCCCATGCAATCCGTGGCGTTTTGTTATTTTTCCCGACTGTGATATTTTGAGGTATTGGAGGATTATTGATGGCTATTCTGGTTCGCATCCCTTCACCGCTCCGGCAGTACACCGAGCAACAATCCGAAGTCATGATGGAAGGCAACACCATCGGCGAGGTGTTGGAAAATCTAAAAATCCGTTTCCCGGAAGCCGGCACTCGCTTTTTCTCAACAAGGACCGCACGATTTATGAATCTCTACCTTAATGACAAGGACATCCGGTCGCTCAAAGACCTGGATACGCAGGTGGGGGAAAAGGATGTGCTTTCGATAGTATTCGCCATAGCCGGCGGTTAGCTGAACAGTAAACCGCGGTTCTGCAGTTCCTCAATTAGTTGCGCAGAGTTTAAGAATTGAAACGCATTCATTCCCAATCTCTTTGCCGCTTCCACATTGGCGTGTTGATCATCGATAAACAAAACTTCGTTTGCTGAAAAACCCGCCCGACGCAACGCGCGCATATAAATAGGAGGATCAGGCTTTGCGGCGCCCACTTCGTAGGACAGAATCCACCCCTGAAAATAATCACTGAGAAAGCGAAAACGATCACGGAGAAATTCAAAGTGCATTTTGTTTGTGTTGGAAAGAATCCACAATGGAAGTCTTCCCGACAACTCAAGAAGAACTGCGTCTGAAAGAAGCGGTTTTTCAGCGAATATGCAATTCCATGCTTCTCGGAAATCGCTCGGATTAATCCTGACTCCCGCACGGCTGCATATTTCGGCAAGGAACTCGTCATCGCTGCAAGCACCCACCTCATACCTTAAAACCAACCCGCCTGCAGTCAAAGCGCCCCTCAGTTGCTCGACTTCCAATCCCGTCATGGAAATCATTCGATCCCTGAGCTTACTGTGATCCAGATCAACCAGAACATTGCCCAAATCAAAAAAAATGCAGCGGATTTGATTTTCTTTCATTTTTTCGCCAATGCCCAGTCCACGGCTGCTTGAGCCAGAATCAGGGTGCTGTTCAGGCATGGGTAATCCACCGATTCCGGATCGAATACCAGCGGAATCTCTGTGCATCCCAGGATTACCGCTTCCGCCCCTGAACTCATCAATTTCAGGCCGGCGGATTCGAACACATCACTGGTCGATCTGTCGTGTATTCCAGCCTTTACCCGGCTAACGGCAGCCTGAATCTTCTCCTGCTCAACACAATCAGGCGTCAGCACCCTTACTCCGGCCCTGCTTAAATATGTTTCATAAATTCTGCTGCGCAGTGTTCCGATGGTTGCCAGTAATCCCACAATTTTTGTTTCCGGCAGCCGGGAATGAAGCGTTCGGCAGGTCTCTTCTATCATGTTGATTATGGAAATCTTAACTTTCTCCTGGATTTCCGGGAGAAAATGGTGCGATGTGTTGCAGGGCATGGCAATGATTCCTGCGCCGCCTTGTTCCAGAAGCATTGCAGCATGTATGAGGTATGGTAAAGGACTCTCACCATTCTCGGCAATGGCCATTGTCCGGTCAGGAATCTTAGGATTGGAATATATCAGGACCGGGATATGATCCTGGTCCTTGACGGCCGGAGTGAGCTTGATGATCTGCCGGTATAAATCCAGCGTTGCTTCCGGACCCATACCCCCGAGAATTCCAATAATACGGCCAGGCAATATATCGTTCATCGGATTATTATCGCTGATTCTTGCGCCGCCGTCTTTATGTAAATGATTACCTGGAAATCTCGATAAAGCCAGGACTGAATATTTTTTGGCTCATAGCAGGGATTGGCGGTTATAAGTGGGGTGCAAACGGAAGTGGGACTCAAAAGGCAAAAAGAACTGCGCCTGGGAGCGCCGGCGTCCTCGCCGGCACATATTCACGACTACCAGATATGTTTGCCAAAAACCCTACAAGTCGCTGCAGTTCTTTGATTAATTCGGAAATTCCCGATGTGCGCACC
>JAHFUH010000129.1 GCA_023265215.1 Acidobacteriota bacterium | reverse complement strand
CTGCATATATGGCATTGATTTGGTTGCGGCCGTGCTGGGAAATCTGAGGCGCTTTGTTATGGGATGAGTTTACGCAGCGCATTCAGTTCTGAAATGACCTGGGACAAAATGGTCGGCAAATCGAGATCCGTCGCCGTCACCGTGTGCACATTGGTGTCACTGGCCCATGTGCTGATTTTATATGTGAAATAATCGGCGCCGCGACGAAGCGGGGATGACAATTGCAAATGCTCATATTCGGGCTTCGAAATCAGTTCCTGGAGTTTGGCAATTTGTTCCGGTCTCGCATGCGCTTCCCTGTGATGATTCCTCCTAATGTCTGCGAATTCGATTTTGCCGTCCTTAAAGACTGTCAGAACTTCGTCTATACCAGCAAATCCTCCTGAAGTTTCAAAAACAACCAGCGGATTGCCGGTCGTGGTTGCGGGCAACGTTTGTGCGATCGGCACCTGAATACACACGGTAAAAAAGAGGATCAGGATGGGTGCAGGGGAAAGCAGCTTCATTGGAGTTAGTTTGCTGTGAGAACGCCGGTTGCGATAGCAATGGCGGAAGTTGTCGAGCCGCTTCCCGGCGGAATTAAAATAACAGCCTTGCCTGATACTGCGCCAAAAGCAACCGTTCGCGGATTTGCGATAAGCGCGGTGTTCTTGAGATCGAGGGCTACGCTGGCAAGGACGGTGCTTGAGGAGGCACTGATCGCGCCGATGGTGCCTTTCTGATAGACGCCGGCCTGCAGGACGTCTCCGGCGACTTTGGATTTGACGATTGCATCAGAGAAGACTGAGTTTTTGATCTTTTCGGTATCGCCGCTGTCCACGATAACCCAGTTGACTTTGGTCTGGTCGGCGGAAAGGTAGAATCCAACTCCGCTGAGGCTGCCGGCGGGTCCAACCAGATCCAGAACCAGATGTGTGGAAGTTGATTTCGCTGCGTTCTTTAGTAGCTTGTATATGCCGGATGTGGGATCCGTATAACTAAGGGCGGTGGCGATGGTTTTCACCGTGACAGCCGTCGTGGCGGTAGCAGTACCGCCTGACCCGGAAGCAGTTAAGGTATAAGTTGTTGAACTTGCCGGGTTAATCGAAACGCTTGTTCCCGATACCGCGCCCACGCCCGGATTGATGCTTAGTGCTGTGGCATTGGAAACGGACCACGAAAGTGTGGTGCTGTCGCCGAATGTAATGCCGGCAGGTGAGGCGGCAAAGCTTTGAATTATCGGCGCCGGGGCAGAGTTGGAGGAAGAAGAATTATTATTTTTGCTTGTGTTCGCGGAATTGCAGGCGTTGACCGCGATAACAACAACGGCCAAAGCAACGAGTTGAACGATTCTGTGCTTTATCATGTTTTTCCTTGCATCACCATCCGTCAATCCAAAGGTTGAGCTGAGTGCCCCCAATGCCGCTGGTTGCGCCCAATCCATCCAAGTCGCATGCTGCGTTCCAGTCGCTGGATGCCGGTGTGGTTCCCCAGGCTCGGGCGAGCGAAGCAAGATCCAGGATGTCGACAACGCCATCGCCGTTTATGTCCCGGCTGCGAACATTCACCGTCAGGGTGGCTTCATTGGAGGTTTTGCTTCCTCCGGAATTGGTGGCAACGACGGTGTATTTGGTATTGTTGTCCGGGTAAGTGGCCACCGGCGTCGTGTAGGAAGAGGATGTTGCCCCAGGTATGTTTACGCCGTTCTTCCGCCACTGCAAGGCGGGTGTGGGGGTGCCGACGGCTGTCACATTGAATGTTGCTGTCTGGCCCACCGTAATGGCTTTGTTTGCAGGCTGTGTGGAAAACGCCGGCAAAACAAAAGGCAAAGTGGCGTTGACCGTAACGTCGTCTACATAGAATGTCGTGGGGAGAGCATTGTTATTTTCGGTGCTCCAGAGTACTAGTAGAATGCCTTGGCCCTTGTAGGGCATGAGGTCAAACGTCCGCTGGACATAGCCGCCGGCATCCAGGTTGGATAGGGTCCCTGCAGTGCCCAAGATAGAAGAACCCGATGCGTTGTAGATTCGGACAGTCAGCGTATCATTCTTGAGGGTCGTGGTTGTTTCGCTGGTCGTTGCCTTTAGCCAGAATGAAACATTCAGTGTCTGAGCATCCGAAGGAAGGGACAAAGCCTGATAGGCATATCGTGTCGCTGGGGAAATTGTTGAGGTCCCAGCCCCGCCGATTTTCAAATAATAATTCCCTGCATGGGCATTGGTCGTGGAGGCTTCGTATTGAATGACTCCGCTGTTGCTGATCGACCAGGCGAAGGTGCCCGCCTCGATTCCCGAATTGTAGACAAGCTGCTCCGTGGAGTTTGCCGACGCGAAGGCCAGGATATCGGACTGCCCGACATTCCCGGCCGCATCCCGGGCGCGGGCTCTCAATTCGTGATCCCCGTTGACGATTTGCGAGGAGTCGAGCAACAGGGTGTAAGGCGCCGCTGTTTTCGTAGCCCACCAGATCCCGTCCAGGAAATAATCCACTTGCGTAACTCCCGCCGCATCCGTGGCGCTTGCATTGAATGTCATGATGCCTGATGCGGTGTTTGCGCTAAAAAGTGTGATCACGGGATCCGTATCATCGACACCTGCGACAGCCCCGACATTGATTCCTGCAAAAGCATTTTTAACTGCGGCCACTTCTGCGCTCCCGGATCCATAAAGATCCCGGGCAGCGCGGATGGAGGCCGAACGTGCGTCCCAGTAGAAAGAGTAGGGCGTGAGGTAAACCGTGAGGGCACGGAACCAGATGCGGGCTGCCTTGTCGTTGCCGATACCCGTCATGCCCGAGGGAAGGCGGGGCGTGTAATAATCGCTGCTGCTCGAACTGGACGCGCCCTGGGACATGAAGTAAAAGGCGCGGTTCATGGGCCCGCTGGAGGCGTGGACATTTTGAAGGCCGATTCCGGCATACCACTCGTCCGGGCTGGACCCGTTTTTGCTGGGCTTGTACATGTAGCGTATCGGCTGGCCGCTCACCATAACCTGCTCGCCGACAGTCCAATTGCCCCCGATTTCGCCAATGGTTGAGCCGCTGCCGCCCCGGGAATAGAACTCAACCATTGCCGCGGAGATATCGGAATTCGCCTCGTTGATGCCCCCCGGTTCGTCTTCATATACCAAGCCCGCAGTGCTGAAAGTTACGCCGTGGCTTATCTCATGGCCTACGACGTCCAGGGCTGTGAGAGGATTCATATAGCCGGGAGAGCCATCTCCGTATGTCATACAAAGGCAAGAATCGTCCCAGAAGGCATTCGTATAATTTGTACTGTAATGAATCAGGTTATAGATTGCAGTTCCGAGATTATTGATGCCGTTCCAGTTGTGAACATTCTTGTAGTAATCCCAGGTTATCTGAAGCCCGTAGGCCGCATCGGCAGCGGCTGTCTGACCGGTATCGTTTGTGGTGGATCCGCTGCTGTAGGCAGTGCTGTTGCCCCAGATGTTGTCGGAATCCGAATAGACGGAGCCGTTTCCACTAGTGCCATGGGCCATATTGCGTGTCTCATTGCCCGTGAATCCCGCATTGGGATTTGCTACGCTGGGGCGGACAGTATCGCGCAACTCATAAACACCATTGATGCTATCGGTGTTCAGATTCACGCGGCCGCTATACTCGGAGTTGCCGGTGCCAATCGATCCGATTGTGTGCAGGCTGTCCCAGCTTTTTATGATAGTCCCGCTGATAGCATCCACCATGAAGTCCCGTGAGATTGGGCCTTCGTTGGCGAGGCCCTGCATGCGGACGTGCCATGCCAGAACGTGGTAATCCGGATATCGGTCGAGATCTTCTGCATTCAGCTTCTCACCCGGCCTTGAGCGCACCGGACTGATTCTCTCGCCCAGCAAGGGATAGAGCACCAATTCACTCCCGACAGGATTCGGCTTGAAATCTCGCACCATCGGGTCCGCTGCAGCGATAGCCTGAGATTCTTGCCGGCGCACCTGGGGCTCTACCGAGATTTTCAGATCTCGCTGAAGAGACAGGGAAGGTGCCAGGGCCTTGCCGTCCGACGCAATGTGCACAATAGCCATCCCGTCCCAAACGCGGATGCCGCGGTAGAACTGGTCGTAGCGAACATGCACCTGCCCGAAAGAATCCAGATATGCCGGTTTCTCCTTGAAGGTATGCACTGGGCCCAATCGCTCATTCTTCTGAAGTTTTTCGAGAGCGGTTCGGGCTAATGCCTGTCGCGCAGGAAGGGCTGAGCGAACCAAAGAGAACTCCGGAGCAGTGAGGTGTTTTAAAGGCTGCTGCCCGAATAACGGGCATGAGAGTAATATCAATGCAAAGGCCAGTAGATGTGCAGGATGGAGTGGCTTGCATTGATATCCCATGGGATGCCTCCTCAAACGGCTGTCAGGCGACGGCCTTTTCTGTCCAGCCAGGTCGTGCAGATGGTTATTTCAATAGCACAGAAATGCCTGAAATTATTGTACTACGCGTTGGAGTGATCCATGTTCATATAACCCCAGCGTAGATCTTCTTCCTGAGTGTATTTTTTGCCGAGTTGAATTGCCAGAAGTGCCTTCTGCAGTTCCTTGCCCAGATAAAAGGCCTGCGGCGCGTCTATCCCGACCAGCTGTTCAAAGATCTCTTGTATATCCGAGCCTTTGACAAACAGATCCCGGTTAAATACAAAAATAGAACTTCGATCCGTATAGATGCGAAAATTGCAGTCGCGCACCTTCGCCTGGATCGCCCGCAATTCTTCTTCCGTGAAGCTTTCAAACGGGGGATCCTTTATTGTAATCAGTCCGTCATTTAGATGCTTGGGCAGGACTTTATGTTCATGAGCGTAGTACATAATTCGGCGGGCGATATCCAGCTCGCGAACTGCACCGCGCGCCCAGCTGATCACCTCGGTCGTCAGCGCGTAATCAATTCCCAGTTCTTCGATGAAGCCGGCCATAACGGCATGGATTCCAGTAGTGTCGGCGTCGGTTAGTTCTGTAAGGTTGCCGAGTCCAATCAGTATTTCGGCACTCGGATGATTGCGGCGCATCGCGATGTAGTTGCCGATGGACTGGGCAAAGCCAAAACCGATCGGGTGCAGGATCGGGTCAATGATATAGGGGACGTGCCAGGAGTCCAGTTGGGTCATGTTGCGCTCCAATGACTCCATCCCACCATTGAAATCGGGGATGACTACTACCTTGCAGTGCAGCAACCGGGCCAGTTCCAGATTTTCTGAATTAATGCTGAGCGCAAAATCCACGCCCGCCTGGGCCGCCTTCAGGAGATCCTCAGGGTTGAAGGAATCCACGCTGACCAGAAAGCCGGCTTCTTTTAGCGCCTTCACCGCCTTCCCGATTTCCGGGAAACCCCCTTCCGCCGGGCAACCCAGGTCAATGATATCGGCGCCGCTGTCCCGAAAATATGAGGCTCGTGCCAGGATCTGTTCCAGGCTGATCTGGTGCGCGTCCACAATTTCCGCGATGATTTTCATTCTATAGGCGCCGTATCCCTGAAGAGTGCCGGCATTTCCGAAAAAGGCCGGAATATCTTTCAAGCTTACAGGCCCGCGGATGACTTCTATTCCGTGATCCGCTATCAGGTTCAAATCGCCTGTGCAGGATCCCGGTATCATTGCTATTTCGCAGCCCATGGCGCCGGCAAGATGCCTGGCTATGAAGCGCGCGTTCATCAGGGCGGCGACCGAAATCGGCAGCGCTGCCAATTCGTACTCGAGATTTGGGATGCCGTCCAGAGTATTGCGGAGGGACTGGGCGGCTAATTTACCGGTTATGAACAGGTAGCGGGGAGCCATATTGGTGAACAACTCCAAGGCTTCGAGTCTTAGAGTTACTCCAGCGTAACTCTAAGACTCGAAGCCTTGGAGTTGTTTTTCCAGCTCTTCGCGGTTGTTGACTACCGTGACTCCCGGGAAAGTCCTCAATTTCGCGGTGTTATCCAGATCAATCGGCCGTGGATAGACTTTAAGCCGCCTTCCACGCGGACCCTTGGAAACCATTTCGGGCTCCAGGTCCGTAGGATAGACAACCACTGGAACCCGCGATTTGCCGGCCTGGGCGAATAGGTTCGTAGCCAGGTTGTCTGAAATTCCATATACAAATTTTGCCACCGAATTCGACGTGGCCGGTGCAACCACCAGGACAGAATAGTCGCCGCCAAAAAGCCGCTTAACCAGAGGTGAACTGGGCTTGCCTTCTTCGTAAATTCGAACATTCGGTGCTGTGATCCGCGCATCTAAGTTATACATGCGCAGCACATCTTCGGCTGCTCGAGTAAGAAATATGTCCACGCGTTCACAATTCATTGCTATTTCGATGCATTCCTCGAGAAAGTGTCCGCCGCCTGTGATTACCCATGCAATGCGTTTCTCACTCATTCATTTTCTCCTCAGAACCATTTTATCTTCGGTGGAATTGCCCAGCAATAGACGCTGCCATGAGCGTCCTCGATTGTTTTGAACCAGTTCCAGCATGCCCGATGCCTCAATGGATTCTCCCGCTTGCACCTGTTCGCAAAACCTGCCTCGGAAAGATACAATTTCAGTCAAATCCGCCAACTCCTGTCCAACCGGACCGCGGGCTTTGGATACAATATACCTGCAAGGTGTGAAGATTGCACCTCGATCATCGGCAACCACCGCCGAAATTTCTGCTCGCCCAAGCTGCGTGTAACTCAATCGCCCGTAAATTCCTTCTTCCGCTTCGTGTGCTTCCCTGATAAATCGAATAAAATACGTCCTGCTCCTAAACCGACCCTGGTTTACTTTGCGACATTCCAGGCTGATAAAGTCCTCAAGATCCATGCGCGTATCAGTTGATCGTTCTGCATAAAGCTCATCCATCCCCTGATCATCAAGCCGGTTCAGCTCTGCGCACGATCGGTCATCCAGAAGCTTACGCAGCGCCCGATAGACCTGATAACAGTTTTGCTCTCCAAAAACGGAGATGTCCAGATCAGAAGAATCGGTATCCAACCCAATCAGCAAAGAACCGCTGATCCCCAAACAGGGCCAGGGCACGCCTGCTTCATTTTTCAACAAAGAGGCAAGCGCTGCCGCATCTTTTTCAATTTTCTTTGAACCGGTCGCCTGCTTCAGCTCTTTCAGCCGCTGCCGCGGATCGTGGATTCGCAGCGCAAGAAACCGGGGAACGCTCTGCAGTGTCGTTTGAAAAAATGGATCGTAAGCCAGGTATTGCGGACAATTCGCCCTTATGAATTGTTCCTGCTCGGAAAAGCTATAGAATCGGCGATAGGATTGTCCATTCCGGATCCGATTGCCTTGCGGGTCCGGAGCATAGCGGAGAACTGAAATCCATCGATCCGGCGGATGCTCCAGTCCTTTAACTGAAAAGAAAAGACGGTCCCGCGTTTCCAAATAGAAGCTCTCCACTACCTCCGTCTGCAGGAACGGTTGAATGCCCTGTAGGTCGGCCCGTTCAAGAAGCTCACGCACTGTCCTGCGGAGAACCGGGTGAATAGCTTCCGGGGCAATATCCGCCAGGGGCGCAAGCACGAATGCGCGTTCGCTCATACGCGCGTGTGGAATCGTAAGTTCCACCGAATCCAAAACCAGATCATCGAAAAGAAGAATGTCGATGTCGATAGGACGCGGAGCATTCCGGAAACTGAACTGTCTTCCCATTTGTTGTTCTATGAGTTTGAGATTTTTCAGCAGGTCATCCGGCGATAATTGGGTAGTGAACAGGCAGGCGAGATTCAGGAAATCGGGCTGATCCATGAAGCCTACAGGCTTGGTTTCATAGCAGGGCGAGGTTTTTTCGACAGAGCCCCAGGCGCGGAGGTGGTTCAGCGCCTGTCTGAGTTGATCGAGCCGATCCCCCAGATTTGCTCCCAATGACAGATAAACTTCATGCCTCTCAGCCATATACCAATTATATCGTAATTGTAGAGAAGGGACGCGGAGCATGCGGAATACGCAGAAGAACGCGGACAAACACCTGAATTTTATCCGCGTTCTTCCACGTGGTCAGCGTACTCTGCGTCCCACTCGCGATATCTCAGCAAAAACAAAAAGGGGCGCAAAGATAACTTCTTTGCGCCCCTTTTTGTTTGCCAATTGTCGCTGCTATTTCCGGACGAGCTTAGCCTGTTGAACTATCTCGGGCACGGCTTCTTCCCACTCGATAGCCATGATGTGGACTCCGCGGACGCCCTTGACCTCTTTCAGCTTTTGAATGGTCTCGACCGCGATCTTAATGCCTTCCTGCTTCTGCTTCTTCTTTTCCACTCCCTTGAGTCGTTCAATATACGCGATGGGAATGTCTGTCCCGGCAACTTTAGCAGCCATGTATTCTGCCATGGTCGCGCTTCTCAGAGGAATAACTCCGGCCAGGATATACGTTTTCTTGTCCAGCCCGCGATCCCTGACGCCCTTCATGAACTCCTCGAATTTATCCAGATTGAAAATGCACTGGGTCTGGATAAACTGCGCGCCGGCGGCCACCTTTTTCGCCAAACGGGGGACCTGAATCTTGAAAGGATCGGCAAATGGATTGGCAACAGCCCCGATAAATATCGCCGGCGGGCCATCCACATCCTTGCCTCCTGCGAATTTGGATTCGTCGCGCATCGTCTTCGCAACCTTCAAAAGCTGAATCGAATCCAGGTCGAATACATTTTTCGCCTGCGGATGATCGCCGAACACCTGGTGATCCCCGGAGAGGCATAGCAGATTTGCAATCCCGAGCGAGGCTGCGCCAAGGATGTCGCTTTGTGCCGCGATGCGGTTGCGGTCCCGGCAAACCATTTGCATGACTGCATCAAGGCCCTCTTCCTGCAAAATTTTGCAGGCGGCCATGCTGCACATACGTACGACGCTGGTCTGATTATCGGTCACGTTGCAGGCATCCACGAAGCCTTTGAGTATTTTAGCTTTTTCACGCACCACTTCCGGTTTTGCGCCGCGCGGCGGGCCGGCCTCGGCCGTAACTGCGAATTTTCCGGCTTCAAGTGTCGTTTGCAGGTTCGATTTAGTCTGGCTCATGTATGTTTCCCTTCTACTTGAGATCTTCCCGGATCAGTTTGCGCGGACCGCCATCCCGTGACTTCGACCAATCCGCCGGTTCAAGAATTCTTTCATATTGGTCCATGCAACCGGTGGCATCGAGCCGGTCGATGATCAGCTGCCAGCCGCAAGGCGTCTCCGGGCTGATTTCGCATTTTCCATCTTTGGATCCGCCACAGGGCCCATTCAGCAAGCTCTTGGAACAGCGGGTTATCGGACAAATCCCACCGGTCATGGCTAGTTTGCAATCGCCGCAGGTCTGACAGCGCTCGCCCCAAACGCCTTTTTCATGGATGGCGCCGATGAAATTCGTGTTTATGGCCGGAAATACTTTCATGGAACCGGCATTTTCAGCGACCAATTGCACTCCGGCGGCGCAAGCCATCGATAAAATCACGTCGTTGTCTTTGGCTTTTGCAATCAGTTCCTCCAGGAACTCAACATCGCACTGGCGCTCCTGCATAATTTTCGTAATTTTGCACGGCTGATGCCGTTTCTTTCGGCCCAGTTCGATCATGCTGGCCAGGACTTCCACTTCTTTCTGCCCCCCGGCGCAACACACGGTGACGCAGCCATGGCAGCCGGCCAGCAGGATGCGCTCGCATCCATCGACATAGGACATAATGTCTTGAATCGGTTTTTGTTCACCAACGATCATTATCTATTCCTCCACTATTCTTTCACATACGGAATGGTCAGGCTGCCATCCAGGAGAACCAATACTTTTGCGTCCTTCCCCTTTTCAGCCAAAGCCGCATCAATAGCTGCCTGGAGCGAGGAAAACGGGCGGATAAAAATGCTTTCCAGCAATTTGGGATCGAGATCGGTGACGCCCCAGATTTGAGCCCATATTCCGACTTCCGCCATCTTGGCCGCTTTATGATATCCCACAACAAATTTCTTCTCGATGCGGTCAAGAGCATCCTGCGGCGAACTTGCGGAGCTTAGCAATTTTACAAATGAATCTTCGCCGACGCCGGTGCGGCACTTGGCAACCAATATTAGAATTCCGCCTTCTTTCAAAGCGTATTTGGCATTATCAATCCCCTTCTGCGCCTGATAGAGATCAATATCGGAGGGGAATTTGGCCACCGACACGACGATATCCGCTTTCTGTGGGATCCTGGCCACAAAAACATCATTCGCCTTCGCAATCGCAGCATCAAACGATTTGTAGATGTCGCCGGCTGTTGCCGCATAAATGCGGTGGTTCTTGTCCAGAACGGTGTTGATGACGAAAATTTCTTTCTTCACCGTGCTGAGGGCGTCAATCATGTCCTGGTGAACCGGATTGCCTTCCAGCTTGAGCGCACAAGCCTCACGTTTAAGAGCCAGCTTGTGATTTTGCGTGATTGTCTCATACGAGGCGATTCCGGGCAGGAACGACTTGCGCCCGCCCGTGTAGCCGGCAAAATAGTGCGGTTCCACGGAGGTGATGATGACGATTTTGTGCGCTTCTACGCCCAGCTTGTTGACCTTCATCTCGGTGCCGTTTTTCGAGGTCCCGAGATAAACCATGTCC
>JAHFUH010000128.1:866-10511 GCA_023265215.1 Acidobacteriota bacterium | reverse complement strand
CTGGACAAAATGCGTACGAAACGCTTCATGCATGTCTTTTATCACTGCTTGCCGCCGAGACGGCGGCGTTCCCAGGGCTGAATCCCCCAGGAAAGCATGACTCGCACTTCCAATTACACCCGATGCCTCCAGACTCCAAACTTAAAACTGCCTTTAAGGTATTTTCCCAAATCTGGTAAATTCTGCCAAAGCTCCTAAAAAAACCAAAAGCAAGGCAGGGAACAGGAATTCACCGAAGCGTTCGTTATAATGAGTATATGTCTTTACCTGGATTTTGGTTTTTTCCAGGCTGCCGATATCACTGAAAATTTTTTCCAGTTCCGGCCTGTTAGTCGCCCGATAATAAAGCCCGCCCGTGATTTCAGCGATGCGCTTCAGGGAAGCCTCATCAATTTCCACCTGAAGGTTCGCATATGTCTTGCCGTAAACGGGATCGTCGATCGGGAACCGGGCCGTCCCTGTGGTTCCCACTCCGATTGAATAGATTTTTACTCCCAGCGCATATGCTATATCCGCAGCGTCAAGAGGCTGGATTTCCCCGCGATTGTTGACGCCGTCCGTCACCAGGATGATTACTTTGGATTTGGACTTGCTCTGGCGCAGCCGGTTGAGGCAAGTCGCCAGAGCATTGCCGATCGCCGTTCCATCTTCGATTGTGCCTAGTTGGGTGTCGTTCAATACATCCAGGAGGATGTTGTAGTCCACTGTCAGCGGGCAACGGGTTAATGCTTTGGCTGCGAAGACAACCAGTCCAGCACGATCCTGGTGCAGGTTTCCTATAAATTTGCCGGCCACCATCTTGGCGACGGAAAATCGGTTGTGCGGCTCGAAATCCTCGGCCGCCATGCTGCCTGAGGCGTCAAGCGCAATTACTATATCCACGCCTTCCGTCAAAATTTCTTCCGACTGCACCCCTTTTTGTGGACGAGCCAGCGCTAGGATGAGGAGAGCCAGGGCAAGCATCCTGGTTCCAAATAGTGCGTGTCTTGCGCGGATTGTCCAGGAGGGCCGAATCCCTTCGAGCGCGAGTGTCGAAGCAAATTGCAGGCTGCCTTGTCCCTGGCGCACCCGTCGCACATAGCGCCAGATAAGGAGCGGTAGGATGATCAATAAAATAAGCACCCTGGGGTTGGCCAGATGCATTCGAACTCCTGAGCAATCAGCTTTCAGTCTTCAGCAGCCAGCTTTAAGGATCATTGTGACCGCAGCTATTGAATGTCGGCTGAAGGTTGAAGGCTGATTGCTGACAGCTTGCTAATTCTCGCCGTGTCAAGAATTTTCAGAGCATTGCCTGCCGCTGCCTCATGCTCCGATCTTGACGGAATATATTTGGCGAATTTGACTACATCACATGCGACAAGAAAACTCTCGATAAACTCCGATTTTTCGCTGCTCATATTCGGAACCAGTCGCAATAAATCCATAATTTCGGAGGTCGTTCGTTCCACTGTGCTGATTCCAAAACCTGCCTCCAGAATTCTTTTTACGATATCGGAAAGAAGGATATAGAACTTTTTTTCGCGACCCCCGGCTGGGAGTCCTTGATCAAGGAGAGATCTCAGGTCTGACTCGGCAGCATCAAGCGGATCGTGGACCGGTACTTTATTGATCGCCTGCATACTGCTCTTTTTTCTTCTTATGATGCGCCACGCAAGCAGCGCAAGAATGCCGACCGCCAGCGCAATCGCAAACCACAGAAGCCATCGAAACGGCTCCGGTATATCGGACTGTTTTTTCAGATCTTTAAGATCCTTATCCTTGCCGATAACGCTTTGGATTTCAATCCCGGCAGACGGACTTAAGACCTGGATTTTCTTTCCCTCGCCGTCCACCAGGATTATGCGAACTGGCGGGAAGGCAAACATGCCGGTTTTGTAAGCAGCGGCGACTATTTTCGCCTTGTGATGCGGCAAGGTGCCTTTTGGCCCGGTTGCTGCCTGCGCGGAAAAGGACAGAATAGCAAAATCCCCCGCCTGCATTTCGGGTTGAAGAATTTCTGCTCGATAAGCCGGAGGCGTCGTTATATCCAGATCTATTTGTATGGGATCTCCGACAGTTGCCTTTTTTGGCGTTGCTTCCAGTCGGATGCTTACTCCGGGGGGAAGGTCTTGCTGATCTGCTGTTTTGACCGGCAGGCAAAACAGCAGGATGCACCCGAGCGCCGCAACCGCCGAAAGTGTCGAGAAATGGTTTGGTTTATCCCTGCGGAGCACGAAATTCACCTGATTCTTTTTGCTCTTTCTTTGAAGAATCGCATCAGCGGAACGTCATAAGGCTTGCCTGTTTCTAACGTGATATGGTCCATTCGATGCGATTGGAAAAGTCTGGCAAGCCTCGATTGATTTCTGTCCCAGTTGTCACGGAAAGTGTTTCGAACCCACTCCAGGGAAGTGTCCACCCGGGCGATTTCTCCCGTTTCCGCGTCCCGAAGCTCCAGGATTCCCACTTCCGGAAACTCCTTTTCCCGGGGGTCGATGATTTGGATGACAATCACATCATGCCGGCGATTCGCCACTTTCAGTGAGCGTTCAAAACCCTGATCCATAAGGTCCGATATGAGAAAGACCACTGAGCGTTTGTGCACCACCATGTTCAGATGTTCAATGGCCTTCTGAATCCGGGTTCCCCGGTGCTCCGGCTTATGGAAGAGCACCTCTCTGACGACTCGCAGGACATGGCTGCTTCCGCGCCGCGGAGGCACGAATTTTTCTACGCAATCGGTAAAAAGGATAGCGCCGACCCGATCATTGTTTTTGATCGCAGAAAAGGCGAGAAGGGCGGAAATCTCTGCCGCTATTTCCGACTTCATTTTGTTTCCGGAGCCAAAAGCTCCGGAGGCGCTGGCATCGATCAGCAGCATGACCGTCAACTCGCGTTCTTCGACATATCGTTTTACGAAGGGTCGGCCTGCACGCGAGGTTACATTCCAATCTATTGTTCGAACATCATCCCCATGCTGATATTCACGGACTTCATCGAACTCCATCCCGCGGCCTTTGAAAACGGAATGGTATTCGCCCGCCAGCGATTCATTGACCAGCCGGTTTGTTGTGATTTGGATGCGCCTTATTTTGTGAATTATCTCTTTAGGTAACATGGCGCAAATTGACGAATGACGAATGACGATCTACGATTGCAAACATACAAACATTTATAAGATACATTTCAAATTTCCCAGGCTGCCTTCCATTTGCCATTTGTTTCCAATCGTCAATCGTCAATCAAAAATCGTAAATATGTTTAGGGGACTTGAACGGCGTCAAAGATACGGCTTATCACAGATTTAGTCGTGACCTCTTCAGCTTCCGCCTCATAGGTGAGAATAATCCGGTGTCTCAAAACATCCATCCCGATTGCTTTGATGTCATCCGGCGTAACATAGCCGCGGCCCTTTATAAATGCATGCGCGCGGGCTGCCTGAGCAAGGAAGATGGTCGCTCGGGGCGAGGCGCCGAACTGAATCAGGTCCTTGATATCCAATTTGAACTCCTGAGGCTTCCTGGTCGCGAGAACCAGCTGAACGATGTAGTCCTTGATCCTGTCGTCCATATAAATTTCTTTGACGACCGAACGTACACGCAGAATATCCGCCGGAGTAAGAATTCTGTTGACCGGAATGAAATCATCCTGACCCATCAGATCCAATATCTGGCGCTCTTCTTTGGGATCGGGATAATCGATCTCCAGTTTAAGCATGAAACGATCTATTTGCGCTTCGGGCAGCGGATAGGTGCCCTCTTGCTCAATCGGGTTTTGAGTCGCCATCACAAGAAAGGGCTCTTCCAGTACATAAGTACTGTCCCCGATTGTAACCTGGCGTTCCTGCATAGCTTCCAGGAGCGCGCTCTGAACTTTGGCCGGGGCTCTATTAATTTCGTCTGCCAGGATGATGTTGGCGAAAACAGGACCCTTCCTGGGAAAGAAAGTGCCGTCTTTCTGGCTGAAAATCATCGTTCCAATCAGATCCGCGGGAAGCAGGTCGGGCGTGAACTGAATCCGCTGAAACTTTGCTTCGATGGCGGAAGCGATTGTTTTGACGGACAGTGTTTTAGCCAGTCCGGGGACGCCTTCAATCAGGATGTGGCCGCGTGTGAACAATCCTATCAGGAGGCGTTCGATCATGTACTTCTGACCGACGATCACACGGTGCACCTCGCTTAATAGCAGCTCGGTGAGCTTGCTTTCTTCTTTTACCTTCTGGTTGATTTCGTTGATGTAAGTTGCGATTTCCACTTTTTTCTCTCTTGAGGGAATACAGATTTTTAGCGGGACATCTTTTTATTTACCGGTTTTGGTTTGCATCGAAGGTTCCGGGAGAGCGGAGATCGGCCTAAAATCAGCGCTTGGAACAGTGGGACCGGTCCAGGTAAGCGTTCCTCCTGCACTATAGACTTTTGTAAAGCCAATTGAGTCCAGGTAGGCTGCTGCATTATTTGCACGGCCTCCGCTCCGGCAATAAAGAATGACTGTCCGGTCTTTGGGAATCCTGTCGCATTCTTTTTTCAATTGGTCCGGCCAGGCGAGATTGTAGGGTTTGCAGGCGACATTACCAATTCCAGCCGATGCTTCCTCCGCGCCCCTCACATCAACAAGAATAAAATCGAAGGGAGGACCGCTTTCAATGTAGCGTTTGAGCGTGTCCTGATCCAGTGAATTGACTGCTGCCGGACTTATTGCTGCGACTGCTGCAAAGAGCATCAGGACTCGACCCATCTGTTTTTTAAGAAGAGATTTGATTAATCGCATATGCCTCGCTCCATTATTTTTGTATGTGGATTTTACACCGCCAAAACACAAAAGCGCAAAGAAGCTTACGCTCCTTTGCGCTTTTGTGTTTTGCGAACAGTTTGACCTTATCCTTTGTTCAAGGAGACCAGAAATTCGGAATTGCTGTCTGATTTCCGAAGTTTATCCAGGAGAAGGTCCATGGCTTCATCAATCGAAAGCGGGCTGAGGACCTTCCGGAGTACCCAGATCTTATTCAGGTCAGTACCTTCGACCAAGAGCTCTTCTTTGCGAGTGCCCGAACGGTTGATATCAATCGCCGGGAAGATGCGTTTGTCGACCAGCTTCCGATCCAGGATGATTTCCATGTTGCCGGTGCCCTTGAACTCCTCGAAAATTACGTCGTCCATCCGGCTCCCTGTGTCGATCAGGGCTGTCGCCATGATCGTAAGGCTTCCTCCCTCTTCGATCTTCCGGGCTGCTCCGAAGAAACGTTTCGGTTTTTCCAGGGCATTGGCATCCACGCCGCCTGAGAGGACTTTTCCACTGGACGCGTGATGCTGTCGAGCAGGATCACGACATCCTTTTTGTGTTCCACAAGCCGTTTAGCCTTCTCCATGACGATTTCTGCTACTTGAACGTGCCTTGAAGCGGGTTCGTCAAACGTGGAACTGATGACTTCCCCTTTGACGGAGCGCTCCATATCGGTCACTTCCTCGGGGCGCTCATCAATGAGCAGAACTATCAGATATATCTCCGGATGGTTGGTGCTTATGGAATTGGCGATGCTTTGGAGCAGCATCGTTTTTCCTGTGCGGGGCGGGGATACGATCAGGCCGCGCTGACCCTTGCCGATAGGAGTGAAAATATCCATAACGCGCGCGGAAAGGTTTTCCCGGACTGTTTCGAGCCGGATCCTTTCATGAGGATAAAGCGGCGTCAGATTATCGTAAAAGATCCGGTGTCGCGCTTCTTCGGGAGGCTCAAAGTTGACTGCATCCACTTTGACCAGGGCCAGGTATCGCTCCCCTTCATTCGGCATTCGTATCTGACCCGACACAATATCTCCGGTGCGAAGATCGAATTTGCGAATCTGGGAGGGGGAGATGTATATGTCATCCGGTCCGGGCAAATAGCTGTAATCGGGAGATCGGAGGAATCCATAGCCTTCCGGGAGCACTTCCAGAACTCCTTCGGAAAAGATCAGCCCGTGTTTCTCAGCCTGCGCCTGCAAAACGGCAAAGATCAGGTCCTGCTTGCTCATTTTGCCCGCTTCGGAAATTTTGTACTTTTTGGCTATTTTGGCGAGGTCTTTTATATTGAGAGACTGCAGCTCACTTATATGCAGCTGCTCTCCCTCTTTATCCAGGGCTTCCTGGATAGAGATCTTTTTGTCGCCTGAAACGTTGTTTGTCCGGGGTTCCTTTTCTGCCATGTTACTCCTGTTTGGGATGAAGTCTGAACCGATGTAAGTGCAAGACTTGGTTACCTTAAGAAGAACTACAATTTACACCTGCTGTAAAGAAAATACCAGTCCCTTTTCAAATCATCCCTGAAATGTGGACGCTCCCCTATTCCATTCGAAATAGGGGAACATTCACATTTTTTCTATTTGATTCCGAGTTCTGATGTCGCCTTGGCCAATACCTTGTCGATGCCATCCGTCGAGCCGTTGTGTTCCGCTTTGTACAATTGTTCCATGTAGGTTTTTGCTTTTGCCCCATAGGTGGGGCCGTTTAAGACTACGCATTTTGCAAAAGATTCAATCGCGCCGGCCTGATCTTTGGTTTGCCATTTGCTCATGCCTATAAAATAATAAGCGTCTTCTCTTTTCGAATCGAAGTTGGTTACTTTTCCATAAGCCTCGATAGCTTTTGGATAATCCTTTGTTGTGTAAATTCCTGATGCAATCAGCCCGTAAGCAAATGCCCTCGTGGCGTTCCATGCGGGTTCTTGGACGCCGGGAGGCACTTTTTCCCCATAGACGTTCATCACCTTTGAATAAAGCTCTATCGCTGCCTTGAGATCATTTTTCTGGATCTGGAATTGCGCGAGGTCGAGGGCTGTGCCGTAGCTTTGTTCGATGGGGGATTCCGTCAGAATCTTTTGTGCATAGGTTATGTATTTGTCTGCATTGAATTGTTTGTAGACATCAGCCAGCACCGGCAAGAGCGATTTGTCGGGCGCCATTGCATAGATCTTTTCGAGCGTCTCGGCCGCTTTCGGGTAATTCTTGGCCTGGTAATAGATCGTAGCGAGAGATGACAGAGCAATCTTTTGGCTGGGCACAAGTTGCTCTTTAGTGAATTCTTCCACTCCCACCGGGATTTCGGCTGCTTTGATAGTTTGCTCGGTCGGGATAGCGGCGATCAATGTCTCTATCATGGAGCCTGCCTTGGCCGGGTCTTTCTGGGGTTTTACACATTCCAGGTAATCGTTCACTGCGTTAAGGAGAAGCTTTGAAATCGGGCGTTCCTTTAGGTAGGCCAGCAGGAGGTCGGCCCGCTTTTGAGCATCGGCTTCTTTCTTGATCCCATCGTATTGTGCAAAATCCTTTTTGTATTGGAAATCGGAAAGGGGTGAGATTTTCTCCTGCGCGGCAGGCAAATTAATTCCACACAAAAGCAGAATCGAAATGACTAAACCAAAAAGCCTGAAGATTTGCTTTTGAGTATTCCCGGTCATAGTATCACTCCTGGGGATAAGAGGTTCCGTTCAGAAACACAGGTCATGATGTTCATTATTAGGCGCCAAAGCTCCCACGATCAGGAACAAATTCGCCAAATCAGTTTTGCGTAAGGTTCTAATGGACAGGGCTATTCTGTCAAGCCAATTAATCAGTTTGCAGTCATTAGACCGTTGGAAGCCGGAAGCCAGAATTTCATAAGTTTGGAAGAAGTTACCCAGCGAATAAACGTCCCTGCACGAGCCATTCTGGCTTCCGGCTCCTGGCTTCCGGTTTCTGGTGGTTTACTGCAATTTGGAAAGAATCCAGCGATTGCCGGGATACCATCGCATCCGGCGGAATTCATATTTCCCGGAGAGCCTGCTCCCCTGGAAGGATGCAACCAGCTGTTTTGCCGAGAGCACTTCAATTTCAAATTCCCCCTGGTCCCAGGCCCTAACACCGCCAAATCCAAAAGCTTCCTCTTCGAAATTTCTGCAATGGATGGACTCCACCGTAAAGCTTTCTCTCTCGATTGCCAGACGCCTTTCTCCGCGGCGAAGTGGCGGTTCGCGGAGAAGGGACCATGAGCGCATCGCTTCATTCAGGATCATCCTTATGTCGAAGTGTACGCGGCCGGTCTTATGCTGGTGGACTATATACCTGGATCTCATAGATAAATCAGGGCGCTTGCTCCAACCCTAAAAATGTGACAGTATTTTGGACTAAAGGGACATGGATATCCAAGTCGAATCTCTTGATGATCGCCGAATTGTTCGCATAAATGGCAAAGTAACTTTCGAATATTGCCCAACTCTCCAGAGTCGCCTGGACAATCTTGCAGAAAAAGGGGTTCACGAGGTGGTGATCGATTTCAGAAGTGTTCCATTTATCGACAGCTCAGGCGTTGGCGAAGTGCTGCGTTTGTTTAAACGCATGAGGGAAATCGGCGGCGATGTCACACTTATCAATCCCAATAAAAAACTGCGCGATCTTTTCTCGATGTATCGCTTCGATAAATTCATGAAAATTCGCGACAATGTGGAGTATGGATCAGAATGAAAAATCGAAAGCGCACGGAAAAGACGTACAGGGATCTCCTCCTGACTGTGCTTGGTGTTCTCATTCTATGTTCGACCGCGCCGGCGCAACGTATGGGCGGAGGCCGGGGATTTCCTCCCAACAGGCCTAACGGGCCGTTCCCTCAGCAACGGCCTCAACAACAGCCGCCGCAGCCGCAACAGCAACAAACTCAAAACGGGCAGCAACCCTACGTTTTAAAGCTTTATGTGGATGCCGCCGGCGTTATGGCTGAAATCGTCAATTGCCCCTTGCAGAATGTTCTCCAGGCGCTGGCTGAAAGAACAGGAATTATTTTCGAGCTGCGGACTCAAGATAATCTTCCGGTTAGTTTGCGTCCTAACCAGCCTGTTGAATTGGCGGAATTTATCAGACGTATAGCGTCAGGCAGCAATACTCAATTTTATTATAGCCAGGACGAGTCTCCTCGCATTGCCATGGTGCGAATTTTTCCACGCGCGGAATTGCCTCAACCGAGCATAGTATACCTGGGCACAGGCGCTGTAACCAAAAGCAACGATGATTTCTTCAATCCCGAACAGGCATTCAAAGCCTTGCAGGAAGACAAAAATACAGAGCCGCGGGAAAAAGCAATCAATTATCTGGTTTTAAACAAAAGCGAAGGGGCGGCCGAAATCCTGATGAAATGTGTTTCGGATCCGGAACTAAAAATCCGAATTGCAGCTATTGATGGGCTCGCTGAGCTCAACGCCCGCAGCGCGCTTCCTGCAATTATCAAGGGTCTCAAAGATGCTCAGCCATCCGCGCGTCAGAGCGCAACGGCGGCTGTCGCCCTTATTGGGGATAATACAAATGTCAAAGATCTCAAACCTCTGACTTCTGATAGAGATGCCAATGTGGCTGCCGCTGCGAAGCTTGCGATACAGAAATTATCGATAACTTCAAAGAAGTAGCGCTGTTCAGCTGTTAGCGCTCAAAGCAGTTGTTCGCATGCCTTCAGCGCACCTATGGGGCATGAGAATTGGCAAACCAGAAATTCAGCCGCGTAGCGGCGGTTTGATTTTAGGCCAGCCTTTCAAGGCCGGGAATAATTAAGCAGCAAGAACAATGCGTCGCGTTAGCGACGCTTGACCTGAGGGCGAAAATAATCGCTATTTTGGCAGTTGAGGTCAACCGTCGCTAACGCGACGGATCGATATTTTTGGATAAATCCC
>JAHFUH010000128.1:0-856 GCA_023265215.1 Acidobacteriota bacterium | reverse complement strand
ACACAGAACAAAAGAGATAGCATTTGTTTATTCTTCCGTGTTCATCGGTGGAATCCGTATTCTCTGTGTCCTATTTTAGTGCAGTCGGCGGCTATTTTCGGAACAGGTTAATAGACACTATGAACAAAATATTTATTCTGTTTCTTGCGACATTGTCGCTAATCCCGGTTTCAAGCCCGGGCCAGGATTTTTCGGCTGATGTGAAAAATAAAGTGGAATCAATAGTGACCGGCGCTTATCAGACGGCAACAGCAAAATTTCCTTGCAAGCTGAAATCCAAGGGGAGCCCGAAAATGCTGCGCAGACAGGATGTAGATAGTTGTTTGAATGCGGCCAGTGATCGTGTTGATTGGGAAACCATTTCGGGTCAGCTTCAGAGTTTGCGCCGAACCAGCCGAATTGAGTGGGCTGAATTAATCACAGCGGTTGAATCGTCAATGGCCGCTCATGCCCTGTCTTACGACAAGGTTTTCATCGTAAAGGATATAAAGGCTTTGTTGCCTTTGACCAACTCGCTCCTCAAGTTTCTTCCCCCCGATTCGCTTCAGAATTCTCCTGTTTTTATTAAGTCAGGCGAAAAAGTCGGCACTTTTTCAGGCGTCTATACATTCGAGAGATCCGGCGAACTGGCTGCGGCAAACAGCTATAAACTGTCTATATTTCAATACACGGATCCCAAGGGGAACCTCCAATCGCCGGCCGCATCCAACCGGCTCCTGCTGGATCGCTATGGCGTTCCCTGGAAGGACGCGATATCTCAACCCGGGTTCCGCCTCACGTCCGAAAGACTGCTGCCCAATAACGCCAACCACAGCAACTAATTGCTGGTGTCCGCCCCCAATATGGAGCGCGTGCG
>JAHFUH010000631.1 GCA_023265215.1 Acidobacteriota bacterium | reverse complement strand
CGATTTCCATGGAATCCGTTCTCGACAGAGCGCCGGATTTGCATTCGTTTAAAAAAGCACTGGCAGGCCACAGCCCTGCCATAATCGCCGAAATTAAAAAAGCTTCGCCTTCCGCTGGGGTGATCCGGAAGGATTTTGATCCCGCAAAAATAGCGCGGGAATACCAGGATTCGGGCGCTGCCGCCATATCCGTCGTTACGGAAGTCCAGCACTTTCAAGGTGGATTGGAAGTTCTGGCAGTTTTGCGCTGGAGCACAAAACTGCCGCTATTGCGCAAGGATTTCATTGTGGATCCCTACCAGATTCTGGAGGCGCGTCATGTCGGCGCCGATGCCGTGCTCCTGATCGCGGCGCTTCTCGACGCCTCCAGCTTGAAAAGCCTTAGAATCGAGGCCGAACACTATGGCATGGATGCGCTGGTTGAAATCCACAATGAGACCGAGCTGCAAAAGGCGCTGGATGCCGGGGCAGGTATCATTGGGGTCAATAATCGCGACCTGCGGACATTTGAAGTCTCTCTGGACGTGTCCCTGAAAATTGCTCCGATCATCCCCAAAAATGTCATTGCCGTTACCGAGAGCGGCATTCGGACTTCGGATGACATTCGCAGGCTTGCAGATGTGGGCTATCGTGGATTTCTTGTCGGCGAGCGTTTGATGAGTTCTCCCTCTCCCGGCACTGCTCTTGCAGAATTGCTCTCAAAGCGGGCTGCGTCGCAGCGGGGATAGAAATGAAAGTCAAGGTGTGTGGAATAACCAGCTACGAGGATGCCGTCCTGGCTTTAGACCAGGGAGTTGATGCGCTTGGCTTCAATTTTTACCGCCCGAGTCCCAGATATATCGATCCGGCAAAAGCGCGCGAAATTATCCAGCGACTGCCTCCATTCTGGGTTTCCGTCGGGCTCTTCGTAAATGCCGCTATCGAGGACCTGCTGGAGGCATCTCGAGTCGCCGGCGTTCAGGTCCTGCAACTGCATGGAGATGAGACTCCCGAGTACTGCAGAAATATTTCAGGCAGGCCGCTGCTGAAAGTAATTCGTATCGGTGACGATCCGATCCAGGCAGACTTGCAGGAATACCCGGTTCAGGCATTTGTGCTGGATGTCAAAGATGATTCCTTGTTTGGCGGAACAGGAAAATCCTTTAATTGGCGCCTGGCACAAGGGATTGGTCATCCCGTTGTGCTTGCGGGCGGACTTCGGCCTGATAATGTGCGCGAGGCGATCCTGACTGTCAAGCCGTACGGAGTTGATGTCTGCAGCGGTGTAGAAAGCAGCCCCGGCAGGAAGGATCGCGGATTGCTGGCGCAATTCATGAATGAGGTGAGGAATGTCGGCAGAATTTAATTTTCCCACCGGTCCCGATGAGCGTGGCCGCTTCGGCGGCTATGGAGGCCGATTTGTCCCCGAGACTTTGATGGGACCGCTTCAGGAACTCGAAGAAGCCTACCGGAACGCAGCTAAAGATCCTGATTTTCAGGCGGAGCTGGATTTGCTGTTGCGGACGTATGCCGGACGCCCCACACCGCTGACACCGATGCGCCGACTCGCATCTTTTCTCGGCAAGGGGCGCGTTTATTTAAAAAGAGAAGATCTGACCCATACGGGAGCTCACAAAATCAACAATGCAATCGGGCAGATACTTCTTGCAAGGCGCATGGGGAAAACCCGTGTCATTGCAGAAACCGGCGCTGGACAGCATGGAGTGGCAACTGCAACTGTTGCTGCGCTGTTCGGCATGGAGTGCGAAATTTATATGGGGACCGAAGACATGCGTCGGCAATCGCTGAATGTCTTCCGAATGCGTCTGTTGGGAGCAAAAGTCCGGCCTGTCGATTCCGGCAGCTGTACGCTTAAAGATGCAATCAATGAAGCGATGCGCGATTGGGTGACGAACGTGACCAACACGCATTATCTGCTGGGATCCGTTCTTGGCGCCCATCCTTATCCCTGGATTGTTCGCGATTTTCAGTCCGTCATTGGCCGGGAAGCGCGTGCACAAATCATCGATTTTGAAGGGCGGCTTCCGGATATTCTGATTGCCTGCGTCGGGGGAGGAAGCAATGCGATTGGCCTTTTCTATGATTTTTTGCGCGAACCCGGAGTTCAGATGATCGGGGTTGAAGCCGGAGGCAGGGGATCTGCGCTGGGAGAGCATGCGGCGAGATTTGCCGGCGGCCGCAGCGGAGTTCTGCAGGGAACGCTGACATATGTTCTGCAGGATGAAAGCGGCCAGATTGCAGGAACTCACTCAATTTCGGCCGGCCTTGACTATCCGGCCGTCGGTCCCGAACACTCCTATCTGCACGACAGTCGGCGCGTGCGCTACACATCTATCTCCGATGCACAGGCGCTTGAGGCTTTTCAGCTCCTGAGCAGAATGGAAGGCATTATTCCTGCATTGGAGAGTGCGCATGCTGTTGCCGAGCTGATCCGGCTTGCACCGGAGTTGGGAAAAGACACAGTTGTGATTGTCAATTTATCGGGGCGTGGCGATAAGGATGTGAATCAGGTCGCCGAACTGATTCCTGGAGAGCCTGTATGAGCCGAATTGCTGAAAAATTCACTGAGCTCAGAAAACGCGGAGAAAAGGCATTCATCCCTTTCATTATGGCCGGCGATCCGGATCTCGAAAGCACCGTTCGGCTTGTGCCGGAGCTTGAGCGGGCGGGCTCGCACATCATCGAGCTGGGAATCCCGTTTTCGGATCCTGTCGCGGATGGTCCCGTTATTCAGCGCGCAGGGGCGCGGGCGCTGCTGCACCGGTACAAGATGTCCGATTATTTGCATGCGATCGAAGCAATCCGGAAAGTTTCAAATGTTCCGCTGCTGCTGTTCAGCTACTTCAATCCGATCCTGCAATATGGTTTGGAGGCTCTGGCGCAGGACGCCAGCTCTGCAGGCATTGACGGAGTTCTTGTGACGGACATCACCCCTGAGGAAGGGGAAGAATATTGCTCCTGCATGGAAATGCAAGGGTTGGATTCCGTTTTCCTGGTGGCTCCAACCAGCGATGCCGAGCGCGTTTGCAAAATAGTCTCCTGCTCCCGTGGCTTTGTCTACGTGGTCTCACGCACCGGCGTGACAGGAGAGCAGCAAAAGCTTTCGGATGCAGTCCTGCCCACCGTCCATCGTGTTCGTGAGCATACACAGCTTCCCATTGCAGTGGGATTCGGGATTTCAGGACCCGCACAGGTGCAGGCCGTTTGGGATGTTTGTGACGGAGCGGTCGTGGGAAGCGCTATTGTATCTGCAATCGAAAACGTGAAGGATCCGTCAAAACTGCCCATCGAAATTGGCAAATTCTGCCGCTGGCTTACCACGGGCGCCGGAGTTTGATCCACTGCAAAACGAATACGCCACGGATCTTCCAGCGCGGCCTGCCGCCGCAACCAAATCAGTGCCAAAAATAGGGGCTGTCCTGGGAGCGCCGGCGTCTCGCCGGCACATATTCACGTTTGCCGGATTTGCTCGCCAAAACACATACAAGTCGCTGCAGCTCTT
>JAHFUH010000630.1 GCA_023265215.1 Acidobacteriota bacterium | reverse complement strand
GCGGGCAGGTGATTGCGGCGCCGGGCAGTATCACTCCGCATACGCACTTCAAGGCGCAGTCCTATGTTTTGACGAAGGAAGAAGGAGGGCGGCACACGCCGTTCTTCAACGGGTACCGGCCACAGTTTTATTTCCGGACGACGGATGTGACGGGCGTAGCAGAACTGCCGGAAGGGACGGAGATGGTGATGCCCGGAGATAATGTGAACATGACAATCAAACTGATTACGCCGATCGCGATGGAAAAAGGTCTGCGCTTCGCAATTCGCGAAGGCGGCAGAACCGTCGGCGCCGGCACTATTTCCGAGATTTTAGAGTAGGGCGGGCAAGCCATGCGAGACATCATTACATTTGAATGCACCAAGTGCAAAAACCGCAACTACACGTCGACGAAAAACAAGAAGATCACGACGGAGCGGTTGGAGCTTAAAAAGTTTTGCAATCACTGCCGCGCGCACACACCGCATAAAGAAACGCGGTGAAGGGCGGCAAGAATGAGCATTTATGTACAGGCCAGTAGCTCGAATTGGTAGAGCGGCGGTCTCCAAAACCGCATGTTGGGGGTTCGAGTCCCTCCTGGCCTGCCAGTCGGCGCTGAACGTTTGTGGAGCTGAGCAATGAAGGATTTTTTTGAGAAGCTGAAGAATTCTTTTCGGAACTTGATTGATTTTCTCAAGGAAACACGCAAAGAACTCAACAACGTCTCATGGCCATCGCGGAGCGAAGTTAGCGGAACGACTATTGTTGTAATTGCCGCGGTATTTTTCTTCGGATTTTTCCTCTTTATTGTCGATATTGTTGTGAATTACGGAATGAACTTCATTAATAGTGCGCTGTCGGCACGATCTTGAACGGATGTATGGATAATCTGAAGAAATGGTACATCATTCATACATACTCCGGGTACGAACGCAAGGTTGCGGAAAGTTTGATGAACCGCATCCAAGCCTATGACTTGGGGGAATGCATAGGTCAGATTCTGATCCCCACAGAAGATGTGGTGGAAACGAAAAGTGGCAAGAAGATTGTCACCACGAAACTGACTTTCCCCGGTTATATTCTGGTTGAAATGGACATGACGGACAAAGCCTGGCACATAGTGCGGGGCACGCCCAAAGTGACCGGTTTCATCAGCACCGGGAAGAAGCCTACTCCGCTTACGGATGAAGAGATTAATGAAGTGGTCAATCGCGTTTCAGTTACAGCTGAACAGCCAAAACCGAAATTCACATTTGACCATGGAGATGCAGTAAAGATCACCGACGGCCCTTTCAAGGATTTTACCGGTGTGGTTGAAGATGTAAATCCGGATAGAAATACCCTGAAGGTTATGCTCACGATTTTGGGACGTGCCACGCCTGTGGAACTGGAAACCGAGCAGGTGGAGAAGGCGTGACGAATTAGGAATTACGAGTTACGGATTACAAATTTAACGATTGGAATTTTCATTCGTCATTCGTAATCAAAAATGATGGAGTTGTTCGATGGCTAAGAAGATTGTGGCAAACATCAAGCTGCAGGTAGCAGCCGGGAAAGCGACGCCGGCGCCCCCGGTTGGGTCGGCGCTGGGCCCTCATGGCCTGAACATCATGGATTTTTGCAAGGCTTTCAATGCCAAGACGGCCAAGCAGGAAGGGCTCATCATACCTGTAGTTGTGACCGTTTACGGAGATCGCACCTATTCTTTTATTACAAAAACTCCGCCGGCTGCGGTGCTGCTCAAGAAAGCTGCAAATATCGCAAAGGGATCGGGAGAGCCGAATAAGACTAAAGTCGGCAAAGTCACGATGAAAGATGTTCGGGAGATTGCGCAATTGAAAATGCCCGATCTCAATGCCTCCGATATAGAGGCTGCCGTAAAGATAGTTTTGGGAACCGCGCGAAGTATGGGCGTGGAAGTTGAAGCGTAGGGGTAATATTTAAGGGGTGTGAGCAATGCCTAAGGCGGGTAAAAACTACAAGAAAGCTGTCGCTGCCCGGGAAAATAAGCTGTATCGGCTCGATGAAGCAGTGCCTCTGCTGAAAAAAATCGCGTATGCAAAATTCAACGAGACCGTAGAAGTTACCATGAAGCTGGGAGTGGATCCGAAACATGCGGACCAGATGGTACGAGGTACGGTAGTGCTCCCGAATGGACTTGGGAAGAGCAAACGGGTGATTGTGATTGCTTCCGGCGACAAGGTAAAAGAAGCTCGGGACGCCGGAGCGGATGAGGTTGGAGGCGATGATATCGTCGAGCGCATTGCGGGTGGATGGATGGATTTCGATGCCGTTGTGGCGACTCCCGACATGATGCGCAGCGTGGGCAAGCTTGGGAAAGTTCTTGGGCCTCGAGGATTGATGCCGAATCCCAAAACTGGAACCGTCACTTTTGATGTCGGAAAGGCTATCCGGGAGATTAAGGCCGGAAAGGTTGAATTCCGAGTCGATAAGACCGGGATTATCCATGCCCCGTGCGGAAAAATCCAATTTGAAGAAAAGAATCTATACGAAAATGCCAAAGCTCTCATTGATGCGGTGCTTAGAGCCAAGCCCGCGAGCAGCAAGGGCAAATACGTCCGGAGTATTTCGATTTCTTCAACAATGAGTCCTGGAATCTGGATAGACGAAGCTTCTGTGGAGACTCATGTTTAAGGTAGACGCGGCGTCCCGCCGCGTAGCCAAATTGAACGCGGCGGGACGCCGCGTCTACATTAGGGTCGTTTCTCATGAATAGAACGGAAAAGCAACAAACAGTGAACTCCCTGGGCGAGCAGTTCGGTGCAGTTGCGAGCGCCTTTCTGATCGATTATCGCGGTCTGAAGGTGGTCGATACGACTGCGTTGCGCCGAAAAATACGGGAGATTGATGGAACATATGTGGTTGTGAAGAATACCCTGGCAACGCGGGCGGCCAAGCAGACCAAATTGGAGCAGCTTGAGCCCTATTTTCAGGGACCCACAGCCGTAGTCTTTCACCGCAAAGATGTGGTCGGATTAGCCAAGCTCTTGGTGGAGATCAGCAAAGGCAATCCGAATTTTGTATTCAAGGCGGCTCTGGTCGAAGGAAAGGTTGTTCCAACGAGCGAAATCCAGGCGATTGCATCAATGCCCTCCCGGGAAGTGATGTTGAGCAAACTGGTTTTTCTCCTCAAAGCGCCTTTACAAAGACTTGATACGGTTCTGAAAGCCCCGGTGCGCAACTTGGGCCTGGTTTTGAAGCAGGTTCAAAAGTAGGGATTTATAAGCAATCTTCTCTACAATACTTATAGGAGCAAGTGATGGCGATTACTAAAAGTGAAGTTATGGAGTGGATCGATAAGGCTACGATGCTGGAGATTTCCGATCTGGTCAAAGGCCTTGAAGAAAAATACGGAATCAGTGCCGCGGCAGGCATGCCAATGATGATGGCGGGCGGACCGGCGGCTGGAGCTGAAGCAAAACCCGCGGCGGAAGAGAAGACGGAGTTCAATGTGATTCTCACTGCCATCGGGGAAAAGAAAATCAATGTGATCAAGGCCGTCCGCGAA
>JAHFUH010000629.1 GCA_023265215.1 Acidobacteriota bacterium | reverse complement strand
GGCATCTGCTGCGTTGCCGCTCCTCGGCGATGAACCACATCGCCTGCGTCGCGGCGCCTTGCATCTGCCCACCCGGCGCTCGCGCCAGAATGTGAACTTATTTTTGCGCGAACCCTTAGTATTGACATGGGACTTTATTCAAGGGAGATTACGAACTGCATGCACGCTTGTCCGAAATAGATCTCGTCGCGGGATTTCAGTCGAATTCCGCGAGGATTGCCGCCGGGCACTTCGATGGAGCGGCCTTCACGGACGATCCGGGTTCCATATCGGCTGGCCTCATCCATAATCCGGAACTCCTTCCTCTCTGAATCGAACCAGATTCTCGCGTGAATGCGTCCCACTGTGGAATTGATGTCGTCCCCGTTATCCAGAAAAACGACGTCATTTTTCCGGACCATCCGCCCCTCCTGGTCCGTCACTTCCGACAAGCGCCCGATGAGAATGCGTTCTTTTCTCATCCGGTAAAGCTCTTGTTCAACCGATCCTTTGATGATCTGCAAGCTTGTCTCAGGCGTCTCCCGCGGACGGGATCGATCGATTTTTACAAAATTCAGTTGCAACAAATCCGCGGGCAGGACTTCCGCTTGCCTTGGATCTGCAGGCTCGTGGACTTGAACGATTATTTCCGGATTTCCGGGTTGTTGAATTTCCCACTCCCGCAGCTTTTGGCGGATATCCAATTCCAATGAGCTGTCTTTTAGAAAAGCCAGTTCGAAGACATCGCGCTGCGATTCGGTAGGCGGATGAATGTGAATCTCGATTTTCGAGAACAGAAAGAGCTTTCCCCCTTTATCGATTACTATCCTGGATTCCACCTGTTCAAGAACTTCCCGGCGGACTTCCAAAGGTGTACGGGTGGTTTCTTTGCCGAATGCGTTCTCGACACGTTTGCGTATACTCTGTTCCGTTTGCAAAATCCTATCCCAGAATTTCATCTCATCGCCCTCGGCCCAACAATCCCAAATCGGCTGCGGCGCCTGCTATTTCAGCCGCAGCGGGCGCGGCGGTTCTCCCGCCATAACGCCCATTTTCGATCAGGACTGCAAAAGCTATTTTTTTTGTCCCTCCGAACGGCGCAAAGCCAATAAACCATGCATGCGATGGCTTATTTCGAAGCTCGGCCGTGCCGGTTTTCCCGGCGATCGCAAGCCCGGAGCCATTGGCTTCTCTCCCTGTGCCTTCGGTAACCACACGTCTCATATACTGCGACAGCTCCGCAGCCTGGTCTGGGGAAAGGCACGGCTTTGCGGCTTGAGATGCCGATCCCGTCAGAATGCCGGCAGGCACGACCAGGCCCTGGTTTGCAATCGCTCCGGCAACTCGCGCCATCTGGATTGGAGAAGCAACCACTTGCCCTTGTCCATAGGCTGCCTGCGGAAGGGCATCTTTAAGCTGAGCAGCCGTATTGGGCGATGCGACCCGGATTCCGAAAATTTCTGCAGTATGCAACAGTCTTTCAGGTCCGACAATATACGTTCCCAATTGAGCAAAATATGCATTGCAGGAGTGGATTAACCCTCTAGCCAAATCCACCTTGCCGTGCGGTTCTTTATCCATCACGTCATCGCGGATCGGTTTGCCCCAGCCCCGGACTTGATTGCCGACGCGGCCATCCGGCAGGCGCTTGCATTCATAGACTATCCCTGTGACCCCAGGCTGGGATTGCATAGCAGCAATGGCAGTGACCAATTTAAACGAAGACCCGGGAGGGTATAGACCATAGCGGGCACGATCCAGGAGAGTGTCGCTCAATCCTGAATCTTCCGGAATTTCGTCGGATCCGGCGGTCCATTGGGTTTTGGTGAGATCCACAAGAGGATACGAAACCGAGGCCAGCACTTCCCCCGACGCGGGATCGATAACGACGGCGGCGCCTCCATGCGTTCCCGAAGCGATTATGTGTTTTGCCAGGATGGACGCGACTCGTGCCTGGAGCCGGGCGTCAATGGAAAGATGAATGTCCCGGTTCCGGTTTAGAATTTCCTGTACTTGCTTCTGATTGGGCTTGTACCGGTAACGGACCAGAGGCACTACTTCCCTGTAGTCCTTGCGCAAAACGCCGTGTTGCGGCCCACCCGGCTCATCCTGGACGCGAACAAAAGTCGCGTGGTCGTCAAATCCCTGCAAAACCGTGTTCATGTCCCGTTCTACATAGGTGCTGTTTGGGGCGCCCCAGTTGAGGCGCGTGCGCAAATCGCCCAGCAGGTGGAAGGTCAAATTCTCAAAGGGATAATACCGCCCTGCGCCGGATTTTACCGTCTGGCTCAGATCCACGTGCTCCTGATTATATTGAGCGCGATAGGATTGAAGCAATGCTACAGAACTCGTCGCCAACGGCAGGCCGTTGCGGTCGAAAATGGATCCGCGCTGAATGCTGCTCACCGCATCAAGGATGCGTGGATTGTAAATATATCGGCGATGGCCGTCCGCCTGAGAGACCAGTGCACCGCGGCTCAGGAAATAATCGGATTGAAAAATTTGCACTCGAGCAGCCTGGCCTATAATTACCGCTCCGGCAAAAGCAAGCAGTGCGCCCGCATGCCCCACGGGCTTTTTGAATGCTTCATCCGGAGCATGGCCCAAGGAATTTCTCGACAGCGAAGCCAGAACGCCTAAAATGAGAAACCCGGATATTGCGGACGATTTGCCGTAATTGACAAAAGGAGTAACAACACCGGATAGAGGAACGATGCCCAAGATGCCGGCCGAGATAAAAGCAGCCTGCAGAGCAATCAACAAAGCCGCCGACAAGCCAAGAAACATCGAATAGACGCCGCCGCTGCGAATTGATATTCGGAAAGCCCGGTGCACGATCACGGCATAAGCCGCCCAGACACAGATCAATCCGATGAATCCCAGCTCTTCTCCAATCGCAGCAAGAATGAGGTCTGTGTGAGCTGCAGGCACGGAAACAGGATTGCCGAGGCCCAGTCCCGAGCCAAAGAAACCGCCGGAGGAAAAACTCCACAAGGATTGGGCAAGGTGATCTCCACCGGGCCTGACAAAATTATCCCAGGGCGATATCCACATCGAAAGGCGCGCCGCCACGGTGTGGGGAATCTTCAGTTCAAATCCGATCCAAATTGCTGCCATCAAAAAGATGCAGGAAACGAGCGCACCGGCAATGCGCGAACGCGCTGTCGAATAAAGGATCAGGAAGAGCAGCGTCATCACTAAAGCCGGCCCCAAATCTTTCTCGAGAAAGAAAAATGCAATTGCAAAGGCAACTGCTATAAGCATTGGAAGGGCATATCTAAATTTCGGAATTTGGAATCCGCGCAAGAGTCCGGGCAAAGTTGCAGGGGCCTGCCTCAAGTTTCGCAAGAACTCCCAATGATCGGCAAAGTAGCCTGCAAGAAAAAAGAGAAGAAATAGTTTGATAAGCTCGACAGGCTGAAACTGAATCGGGCCGATCTGCAGATTCACCTTCGCATCGCTAAGACCGGGTCCCGAACCAAACAGAATCAAAGCCACCGAGAGAATAAAGCTAAGCAGCAACGGGACATAAGCCA
>JAHFUH010000628.1 GCA_023265215.1 Acidobacteriota bacterium | reverse complement strand
TCACAGCCGTTGTTGGGAGGCCGATCCTCGCGCGAATCAAGCGAAATGTCGCTACAGCAATCGGGTCGGTCGCGCTGCGCGGAGACGCGGGCTGCAGCATGGCCTGCGCCTACATGGCAGCTGCACTCCTTGGGGGTCTTGCCCTGAATGCCATGTTCGGTTGGTGGTGGGCTGACCCGATCGCAGCACTGGGAATAGTCTATTACCTGATTCGAGAGGGGCGGGCGTCCTGGAATGGTGACGACTGCTGTGATAACTGCGGGGTCCGGGATGCCGGGGAGGAATGAGCAGCAGGTGAATCGTATCCGTGCTGTTCATTGCCGCGCAACTGAGATGCTTTCCTTTGCAATAACTAATCTCATTTTGCCTGACTATCCGGAAAAACAGGCTTGTAGGAAGTAGCAAATAAACTAGCCGTGTAACGCGCAACTTTGGGGATCCTTCAATTCTGCTGATTCTTGATTTCCTGGCAGCTAATCAAATCTCACAAACCCAGCGGAGCGAATGGATGCTGACAGCGTCGACAAGCCAACGCTCGACGCGCTCAAAGGCATTGCATATCGTGACGATGCCCAGGTTCGCTCCGTGACAGCCACTATCTTCGATCGAAACGTAGGCCATTATGTCGCAGGACGTGTTGAGCACATGGGGCGGCTTTTCTACTCGCCTCATCCTGATATCGTGCTAATCATGATCTATAGCGATAGCCGTCTTCAAGAACTTGGTGGTGAAGCAGAGGTCCAGCGCAGGCGTTACGAGACGTGGCAGCATGAGTTCGATGCAACCATTGGACGCATTAAGGAACACAGGCCCTCATAACAACAGTATGCAGCTGACGGCGCTGTGCGCCGCAGCTGATGCTGAGCGTTCATCAAATACGTCAATGAGGAGATCACTTGATTGCGAGGCGATAAACTCTGCGAGGATCACGTGGGCTGCTGCCTATAGGGACAAGCAAACCAAGATCAACCAGATGATTCAATCGAGTCCGCGCAGTTCGAGTCGTGCGCTGGATATGAACTGCAACTTGGCTTGAAGACGCCTCTTTAGCCTTCCGGATATAATCCATAATCGCTTTATCGAGATCCTCAAGCTGAGGTTGCACTTGTGCCTGGGAATAGATGGTCACTCGAAAACCGCTGCCGATTTCCTCAAAGACCGGTTCCATCAGGCCGGCTTGCTCACATGCACGGATCATGCGCTGAATCCCGCTCCCCCACTGCTCAATGAGACCGAGTTCATGAAACACACGGCCAATAACTCGATTCCGCAGCTTCGAAACGCCGCGGCGAATTTCTTCCAAGGTAAGGCCTGGAGGTAAGCCGCCGGGATTGTCGATTTCTATCCGATTGTCAAAAATGGCAACCCGCAGCGGAGCTCCCTGTTGGGCATAGTCGGCATGGACCAGCGCGTTGATGACTGCCTCGCGCAAAGCTGCGGGAGGAAATTCCCAGGATTCCGCGTGCTTGGTATCTTCAACACGAATTGCGTGGCGTGTGTTGCGTTGTATGAATTTGAGGACATCTTCCACCAGTTGTGGCAGGTAGCCTACAATTTCAGCTGAGTCGATAATGTTGCTTTTATCGATGCCCCTGAAGCAGCCGGCTCGAACATACGCGTCGGGAAATGTCGCGCGGCGGTCGCGGCCAAAAAGAAGAAATCCGCCAACCGTTGGGACTTCGCGATTTTGATGAATGGCAATAATTTGCAGAGTTTTTAAATCACTCCTCCGCAATTTGCGGATGGAGGAAAAACACTCGGAAGCGGCTCGGAAGTCGATTGCTTCCGAGTCTTTTCCCGGCAACGGCTCTTCATCAAAGGTACTGCCGCGGACGAAGCGCCTGATTTCCTCAATTTGCGCCGGATCAGCCCGCCGGTTGGTTGATCCCACCCTCACGTAGACGCCCTGTTCGGGTCCGGCAGTTTTCACAAAATGCGGCCGCAAAGAACTCGGATAGACGCGAAGAGCAATAACGCAGGTTTTTCGCCAGGGAATTATTTGAATTTCCGGCGCGAGGCGGGGCTGGATGCGGTCTGATATCAGGTTGGCAAGCAGCTCTTCCGTTGTTGTTGGATTAGAAATCCCGCGAACAGAACGAGTGCGATCGTCTACGCCGATTATAATCGTGCCGCCTGCGCCGTTGGAAAAGGCAACGACCGTCCGGATAATGTTCTCCGGCGAGGAAACATCGCGTTTGAATTCAAGCGTCTTGCCTTCATGTTGAGCAAGCTGATCGGTTAGCGTCGTCATGCTAGGAAATGTACTAGGAAATGGAAGCAAGCTCAAGACTTCCGTGTTTGTCTTTCTCCATCAGCTGGTTTTTCATGCCCCATCCGTCGCATCTGAAGTCCGTTAGTCCTCCAGATCCTTCATTTCTTGGCGACAAATCACATTATCGGGATCCACTATTACCGTTTTCTCTTTTGCATCTAAGAGCACTTTGATTCTTATCCGGCGAGGACATACTCGGACAACAACTGCCGGTATCTGTGCTACTCTCCAGCCGGTAAGAAAAGACCGTCCTGGATAACGGAGCCAGATTACACGATCGCCCGGTTGCATGTCGTGTCTCATCATCGCACCTATCAAACCTCAACAACTCTGCACATATCATCCAAACGGCGGACGATGGCCGGATGCATGCGCTCGTGTTCGACGAGGTTGCGCATCGAATAATTTCCGGTCACGGTCAGGCCATGCTTCTGGCGATATAGGCTGTCGACCAGATCGAAAAATACCTCGGTTTTGAAATCCGTCATCTTCAGCTTGTCAATGTCGTTCCAGAAGAGGTGGTACGGTGCGCGCCTGTACGCGGCGGCGATAACTGGCGATACGAAATCCTCATCGAATTCGGCGCGCCGCAGTTCCTCGACAAGTTCCCGGGTTGTGCGCACATGACAGCGAACCTTTCCGGAAATCACGATCTCCCGGTACTGCGCATAGAGCAGGTGCGTTTTTCCGTTACCATAGGCACCAGTGAGATAAAAACTGCCGCCGGAATCTTTTCGCATCAGAGAGAGCGCACGTTCCTGCTTCGGATCGCGCGGATTGAACGATTCGAAGGAGCTGTCCTTGAACCGTTCCGGAATCAGCGCCAGATATCGGGCACGTGCCTTTTCTGCGATACACTCGCATTGCCGCATGCCGGCACTTCCCGGCAAATCAACCCGTCGCCAGCCGCTGTCTCTGCAATGCGAACAATCGTGCTCGCATTCATTGCCGGGGGCGATAGATGAGATCGCCGCGGCTCGTTCTCCGAGTTGAAGTTCCACCAGGTTCGCAGTCAAAATCCTAGCTACTGATTGCATGGTTTCCTCCGTTTCCATTCGTGGGCGCCACCGCGGAACCGTTGTATTTCCCCTCCAGCACGGCGTAGATGTTTACGTGATTCGCAACAAACCAGTCGAAGCTCGCTCGCCAGCCGCGCGACCCCTCCCCGCGAAGGAAGGGCGTTTGCTGAGCTTTTTTGACTGCCGCTGTAAAGTCTGCGAGGTATTGTTCAAGGCATCCGTCAC
>JAHFUH010000127.1 GCA_023265215.1 Acidobacteriota bacterium | reverse complement strand
CGCCAACCCCGGCCTTGCGGCCGGGGCTATTCACTGACGGCCCTTCGGGCCTGAGCCGAACGAACATTTAGACTCTGGAGAATTGCAGTGATGCGTCATCTACCCCCAGTGTCAAGTGTGTCCCGCAGTCAGCGCTGTGCGGGGCAGGCCAAAGCCACGCCTTCTAGGCGTGGTCGATTAGTCGGCGCGGAAACAAGGGACACACAAAATTGGGACATTGCAGCTATTTCCACCGAAGGCGGCAGCGAACCAAAACCGGTGCTTAAGGATAGTTATTTGGAAACGCAACCGATGATTTCTCCAGATAGGAAATATATTGCTTATACATCCGATAAAACAGGCAAAAACTAGATTTACGGGCTTTCGTTTCCTGATGTTAATAAAGGACTATGGCAAGTCTCCACTAACGGTGGAGACAGCGCGATATGGTCGAGGGATGGTCATGAGCTGTTCTACCGGAATGGAGATGCCGCTATGGCTGTTACGGTTAAAACAGAGCACGGCTTTGAGGTAACTGGAACTCAAACAGTCCCTTTTAGAAGATCGTATGTTCCCTCCAATCCGAGTGATGGAACGCCATGGATTGATGAATTATGGATTATGGAGACACGGTTTTATTTTGCGTCATTCGTTTCCATATCACTCGACAGTTTCCATCCATGGCTTGACAAAATATATAAATACTTGTATATTGAGCTATGGCCGAAAGGCTCCTGTTCTGGCTCGGATCATCTCTTCATGACATAGGATCTTTCCCAGAAGACGCGCGCCGGCTTGCGGGATTTCAGTTGCGCAGAATTCAACAGGGGTTTGATCCAAACGACTGGAAGCCGGTTGCTGTTGTCGGCCAGGGCGTTCGAGAAATCAGGATTCATACGGAGCTTGAACACAGAATCCTGTATGTTGCGAAGTTTGCTGAAGGCGTCTATGTCCTGCACGCTTTGGAAAAACGAACGCAAAAAATATCCCGACATGATCTAGATCTGGCCAGGAAGCGTTTTTCTGAACTGCTGGTAAAAAGGCGAGCAGCATCCGCTCGATAAAGGCAGGCATGTTATGAACGTCAAAATTACTCGATCCAACCGCAATGTATTCCGCGACCTCGGCTTCGATTTGGAAGAATCGGAGCACCTCAAAATCCGCGCGGACCTTATGATTGAGGTTCAGAAGCGAATTGCTGCAGGCCGATATCGACAGGCGGACGTAGCAAAAATACTGAGTGTGACTCAGCCGCGAATCAGTGATCTTCTTAAAGGCAGAATCGATCTGTTTAGCACCGATGCACTCATCGACATGCTGGCTCGCCTGGGTACTCGCGTCCAGTTAGTGCTGAAGACAACGCGCAAAGCCCGCAAGGTGGCATGATCTGGGCAGCTTCATTTGCCGGCCAATTTGCGATTGCGATTCCGACCCCGATGGCTGTGGAGATGAGCATATTGAGGCTGGCGGAGAGGGTGGGATTCGTTTCTTGACAGGTTATTGAAAACACGTAAGTTATAGATTCTATTAGACTGCCAATACCGCTAAAACCGCAGAAACCCCACTTTCAGGTACGCTACAGGTACACGGGTTTTTGATATAATCCTATCTCATGTTTTTCGATGATCCCCCCCATTATCTGTCTGCATCTCGAACCGTGACCAAATCTGCATCAGCGGGTCATCGACCGCAAGAATATCTTTGGCAGGGAAGGGAATCAAGATGAAAGCGGGGCGGTATGCCTTCAAAGGCCCAGCCGGCGGTTACAACACCAGCCGCTTGAGGCCGGCGAGAATTGTCACGATCCGCTCATCATATTCGTTCATGTTGTCGCCAATAAGAATTGTTGGGAAGTGGAATCACGTTTTCCTGTTTCCGTGGCGCTCAAAATAGATAAAAATTAAGCATCACCTTAGAAAGTTAGCTGCTTAGAAGGGTGTAGTTGTGCGCGTCAAATTCTGCAATTTAAAGGCACGATATTCCGATCCTTGATCAGCCAGATCCTTCTCGGGGTGACTCTGCTAAAATACTTCTCTGTTTTTATATTTATGCGTCGACAGGTTCAGATCCACTTCGTTTCCGAAAAAGTATAACCCTGAGAGATGATCGATTGCCCCATGTTTACCGAGATTAGCTCTAATTTTGTCTCTTAAGGCGTCTATGATTTCCTGATTATATGCTGCAATGACAAGAAGGGGCCGCGGCTCGATGGTCGTTATCGTCGCTTTGGAGAGAAAAGACGATTCCCTTATGATGCCGAGCTTCTTTTTTCCCTTTATGGCGTCCTGATATGCCTTGACTAGCTGGGCCTTGTGTTTCAAAGCAAAGTCGTGATACTTTTTTATCTGGTTGCTTATTTCCTCGTTGTACAGCCTTGAGTCAAATATTTGCTTCAACTCGACAAAGACAAGCTTTTGGCTGCTCTTGTCTACATTAACGAAGTCGATACGGGTATTTTCAGCCGAGTCATCATCTCTGCCGGGCTTTTCGGTAAAAGCCACTTCAACATCGATAATTGTTTCTTTATTTTTCTCAACGAGCCGGGATTGAATAACCTTTTCTTCTCCGGCGTAGACAGCAACGTTCCGCTTGATGGTCCTAAAATTCTCGGGATTCAGTACATTCTGGATATTGGAACATACAGTGCCGCTCACCAGCAACTCCTCGCCGAAAGGGATAATCTCTGCATAGGGCTTTTTAGCTTCTGCCAATAGATACTTGTAATGAATTTTGCAACAGATGTCATTGCCGCTCATGCTAATTTTGAGCAGACTTCCCATCTTTGAATACACATTGATTGAATCCCGCCGGAGTTGGATGTTGATGTCCGGATCGCGATGAGAATGTTCCACGAGGTGTTTCCACCACGCTTGAGCGCACAGCTCTGTAACGAGCCGATCATCTTTTCCAAGCCGGCTGAAACCAGTGTCTGCCTTTTTTCCCATTATTGCCTCCTACAGGTTGAGCATCTGACCATCAGTAAGATTGACGACGTTCGCGAAATACTTTGGGAATTCCTTTGGGGCCGCCGTATGTACAGGCACCAGTTGCTTCGGCTTGAGCGCCTGGGCATAAGCTTTGAGATCCGCCACCGTTGCATGCCCGCTGGTATGGGCACAGATGAAGTTGACCTGCGGATCTTTCCGATAAGCCGCAAATGACTCTGCGCCATAATAATCTTTATTCGGGTACGAAAGATATCCAGGCCATTGGGAATAGATAACGTTGACCGGATTTCCCTTTTTGTACAAATTGATAATTCTGAAATGGGACATCTTGCCCAGGAAAAGATAACCCTGCGGGTTGGCATGGAGTTCTTCTTTTGTAATACGATAGTTGTAGAGTCTCTTACGAAAATCATCAAAATAACCCGGATGCGCCTTCAGTGTTTCATCTTGGCTAGGAGAAGCATAAACCCCCATTATTTCCCATTCCATATTCGGCACTCTATTGGATACGATTTTAAGCTGCTCAAGTACCCAGGCCGTATAGATGTCGACAACCAGGGTCTTGTGTCCCTTGATGCAGGCCCTGTAGGCCGACACGATGCGATCGATGTTCTGCGAAGATGAAATGAGAAAAGTGATATTTATTTGGGTTTTGATGATTTCATATATTTTTTGTTCAACGGCGGATTCACTTGGGAAGTCGTCGTTGTTCCGTTCCAGCATGGTTCCTTCCATGAAAAGCAGGTCAATGTTTTGGAGAGGGTTTTTAATGATATTTTCAAACAAGACCGATTTTCTGCCATGTGCCCGGAAATCGCCACTATAAAAGATTCTCTTTCCTTCGGCCTCGATGAGGAATCCGTAGGCATCGACGGCGGAATGATCGACAAGAAAAGGGGTGATCGTGAAATTACCGATCTCAAACGGCTGCCTGTTCTCGAACGATTGGAAATTGTTGGTGGGCAGTGCCTTTCTCAAAAACATGCGCGTCGCATTGATCAGTCGTTGCCCCAGTTCCCCGATATACACGGGCACCGCCGGGTTAAGCACATCGATGAGTCCGAAATGATCTTGATGTGGATGGCTGATCAAAACCGCGTTTGGTTTCAACGAGGCCACATCGAGTTTCGCGCTTGCAGGTGAGAGTGGCAGTCCCAGATCCAGCAAAAGCGTTGTTTTGCCGGCAGAAAGCTGGATGCAAGTGCCACCAATTTCCTGAGAGCCCCGATGGATGACGATCTTCATTCGATCACCAAAGTCACCCGGCGCTTTCCGGGTTCAATCTCGATCTTTTTCACCCCGAACGGCCACTCATCAAAACTCATCCTTTCGTAGGGCACGCCATTCTGGCAGCCAAACAAGAGCCGGAGATCCTGCCAGTGAATCTGCTTGGCCGGAAAACAGCGTCCTTTAATCTCTTGCCTGTGGGCAAATCTCACCTTGAGAGTAACATCGCCGCCCATTCCCCGAAAAAGCTCATGATATTCCGGCAGGTCATTTGCACTCATACTGTTCTCCTTGACTGGAGTCAATTAATCAGAGGCAAGTCTTGTCTCACAATGATGATCTGCTAGACCATACTCCCAAAGTCTGAATGGCTATAGGAAATTGTCCTGCTTCAGCTACAAAGAAGGGCAGGCATGTTTGGGATCCGACTGGTCCGAAGATCCAGGAGCACACAACGAAACCATGCAATTTTGTAGTTTCGCCAAGAGCCGTTCATTTCGGGTTTTTTGCTTAAAGAATCCGCTGGTCGATTGTGACTAATCTAATTCAACAATCTGTCCTTTTGTCAAATTTCAGAAACACGCTTCTGTGCCCGGTACAATGAAACTGGGATTTGGCGTCCCTTACTGGACGATTTTCGCAACTGGATTATGAATACAGCTTGAGTTACGGGCGGTAAATTCCGAGTGGATCGCAGACTGTGAGAGCGGGCGTTTTCTGTTGGAACTCTGTTGCCGAAAACATGACTAAAGCCATGAAAACGCCTTTTCTCGTCCCTAAGGGCATGAGCAAGAATTACTTGGCATTTTGGCGCGAGTGCCGGGCGGGCAGATGCAAGGCGACGCGACGCAGGCGATGCGGTGTCATCGTCGAGGAGCGGCAACGAAGCATCCGCCCGCCCGCCCCGCGGGCCTGGGGGCCAGCAGCAAAATGCCAAGTAATTCTTGCGCCTGCCCTAAGGATTAGGGCGAGTGAGAACTGATGCTTCTTCCAAAGGCCACCCCGTTTCCGAGGGGTGGTGATATGAATCCATGAAAAGAAGGAACCTTTGTACCCTTTTTTTGTATGGCATACCTCGCCCCTAAAGTGCGCGGCAAAAATATTATTTGGCCGCCAGTGCCTCGGCGTGGACGGCTACAATCTCATACGGCTGGTGTTGGTTTATTCTGATTCCAAAAAGCTTTTGCGTAGAGGCAGCCTTTGTTATGCTATTGTCCGCTCCTTGCTGGGTTAGATATCCGCTGGTTGTGATCATCGGCTCATCGTTGACATAAAGCCTATGCTCAGAAGCGCTGGTTGGCCTGACACGGAAGGAATTATGAAAAGGGAGAATTTTGATGAAAATATGCGCGCTCACGATGGTTTTACTTCTACATGCTGGCATAGTTTCCGCCGCCAATTTGGATGGTCGATGGTCTGGACAGCTTACTTCCCCTTACGGTATCGCAGACTGTATCTTTACGTTCACAACGGACGCAAGCAACCTTACCGGGACGCTTATCAGGGGCAGCGGAATTCGCCCCGAATCATATCCTCAATATAAGGCAAATGTGTATAATAAAACTCTTTTTTTCCAATCGCTGTTTTTAAATAGAAAGATGACCATTAAAAAAGGCAAAATTAAGGGCAATACTATTTCCTTTAACACTTCTGAAGATATGGGCGAAAACCTGGTCAAAATTAGGTATAGAGGTATTTTGTCGGACGATCTAATTAAATTAACTATTGATGTTGAAAATTCGCCCCGCGATAAATTTTCGAAAGACCTCATCCTTCACAGGATGGCGCAATAGGACGATCAATACTTGCCAAAGTAAATCGGGAACAGGATCGTGCGAAAATTGAATGGCAAACCGATATAATTGAATTTGTGTTCGTAATTATGAGTACGAGCACTCAGGGGCTGCGCAAAAATGACTTCACATTTTGCGGCCTGCTCCTTGATACAAAAAACAAACCGAGTATGTTAAGAAAAGGGTCGAGGCAAATAATACATAAAGATCTCGGCACGATAAGGTTCTTTTCAGCCCGTGTGTTCTTATGGCTCTGATCCACTATCTCAATGTTTGTGATGGTGATTGCTCTGTGATTTAGCATAATTCCGGGCACACTTCGGTCATTGATGTGTGTAATGCAAAAGAGCTGACGAAGAGTGCTGTTGCCATGGAGACCCTTCAGGAACACTTGGCTAAGGCGGCCGGCGGCAACTTCCAGCAAAAGAAGTATCCGGTAAATCCAATATTCTATTTACAGAACCACGGCGTCGAGTCCGTCTTCCGGTTTATTGCGACGCATCCCGATATGGATCACCTTGATGGCATCAAAGCGTTTTTTGCTGTCTTCAATCCCTCGAATTTCTGGGATACCGACAACAATGCCGACAAGGATTTCAGCACAGAAACCCGCTATAGCGAAGAGGATTGGAAATTCTATAGGCAGCTTCGTGATAATAAGCCGAAATCTGATCCCAAGCCTGACTATTTATTCCGGCCAACAAGGTGAATACTGGAATAAGAATGGAGACAAGGCCGGAGACGGCCTGCACGTTCTGGCTCCAACCCCGAACTTGGTTACAGATGCCAACAAGAGTGGTGATCACAATGATTGCTCATACGTTTTGCTCTACCGACCTGGTGACTATCGTATCGTTTTCAGTGGCGATTCAAACAACAAGACATGGGAACATATCCTGGAAAACCACAAAACGGATGTGGCCAATATTGATCTTTTGATTGCGCCTCATCACGGACGCAAGTCGGAAAGAACATATGATTTCCTTGATATCTTGAAGCCAAAACTCACGTTCTTCGGTAACGCCAAGAGTGAACACTTGGCTCACTCTGCGTGGGATACGCGCGATTTGCCATTTATCACCAACAACCAGGCGGGGTGCATGGTGGTCGAGACCAAAAGCGAAAGCATAGATGTATATGTGACGAACCAGAAATTCGCGGAGGCTGCAAACGAATACACATTTTACGAAGAACGCCTAAAAGCGTGGTACTACGGTCCCATTGTTTAGCCCTTAAACGGATGCAAAATGTGGAATCTGGTGTTTCTTATGAAAAACTAAGAAACTAAGTTAAGGCGCGCGCATGTATGATCCATTAATGATCCCGGATAAGAAGCGTGTTTTTGTGGTGCACGGCCGCAATTTGGCGGCCCGGGACGGCGTGTTTGCATTTTTGCACGCGCTTGGAATTCAGCCGCTCGAATGGGAGGAAGCGGTGGCGATGACAGGGGAAGGCTCGCCATATATTGGCAAGGTGCTCGATACGGCTTTTAACGTCGCCCAGGCGATTGTTGTTCTTCTCACTCCTGACGAAATCGCCTATCTGCGCTCGGAGTATGCGGCGGGCGAGCACGATCCAGAAACAACAGCCGCAGCCCAAGCGCGACCGAATGTCCTTTTTGAAGCTGGAATGGCTATGGGGCGCAATCCGGATAGAACGGTGTTGGTGGAAATGGGAACAGTGCGCCCCTTCAGCGATGTGGTCGGCCGCCATTCCGTTCACCTCGATAACAGCGCCGCTAAACGCAAAGCGTTGGCCCAGCGCCTAGAGACAGCCGGTTGCGAGATAGACATGAAAGGTGAGGACTGGCTTAATGCGGGAGATCTTACCCCGCCTGCGCCCCCGGGCAACGGCCTGCCGCTTGGCAAAAAAGTACCCCCGATTACAGGAGCAAACAGGAATTATTTTGACATCCAATACCATAACCTGGGCCGAGGCGATGGCCGGTTGCAAATCATTAATCGTGGTCCAGAGGCCCTCTTTGACATAAATGTTATTTTCCCACCCGAAGCCGGGAATATTGAAGTTTGGGATGGGGAATTGCCATTGAAGAAGCTCCCACCTGGCAAGAGTGCCAGTCTGCCTACATTGAGCGGTATGGGGCAGGGCAAGAATCACTTCGAGGTGCATGTCATCGGACATACAGTTGATGGAACCAAAATTGGGGAAGAAGTTTTTGTAAGCCTCCTCGGATAGGTGAAAAAATGAACATCTCAATGAGTCTGCCTTTAGACAACGGTTTCCTCCGCCGAGAGTGTCCACATTGTGAGCGCCAGTTCAAATGGCATCACGGTCCCATCGAGGACTGTCCAAATGACGCTATAGATCCGAACGTTTATTTCTGCCCGTATTGTGGCGAAACAGCTCCGCCTGATCAATGGTTGACCAAGGAGCAGGTCGAATGCGCACAACGCTTGGCTCTCGGCGAGAGCATGAGGTTTTTGCAAGATGGATTTAAGGAACTGGAGCGCAAAACCAGTGGCAATATGGTTAAGTTTAAAGTTGAGAAGTCTGAACCTGTCGAGCCACCCCTCCCACTCCATGAGCCCGAGGATATGTTGATAGTACAGTCGCCATGCCACCCGTGGGAGCCTATCAAGATCGATGAGTCGTGGTCAGAGCCACTGCACTGCATAGTTTGCGGCAACCAATTTGCGATGGGGTAGCACTTAAGGAGATCTAAAGAAGGTAATTGACTTTTTGTTTTCAATGATTTATATTCATTAAGTAATCTCGGTGAAGGCCTGCCCGATTGGCAGAGATTGTTTCCCGGACACGGGAAATAGCCGAGATGACGGCCCCTTGGTTTAAGGGGCTTTTTCATTTGTGCATGTGAGATAGTTCATCCCCCCCGCACGTTCTAAAACTACTTGCTCGTCAGGTTCCCCGTGTAACGCTCCCCGAATGCAGCCGGCCCATCGGTCCGCAAGGCGAATAATGGGCTCGCTTTCATCGCGCCGGCCCTTTACCATCTCAAGCGAAATGCCGCGAAGCCGTAAGGCGTTCGTCAGTTCCGCTGCCTTCTTGTGGTCAATGCCATCCACGTACACTCTGGCGGTGTAGGGAAGGACGGCCTTAATTTTAATAGCCTGCTCCAGTACCTCCAGCAAGGGGAAGAAATAGGGAAGCGGTTTGGGATACGAGCCGAAGAAGATCTCTCCGCGGCCGAGATGCCGTTCGAGTGCCAAGGTGAGGTAGCCCAGCCGGCGCGAGGATCGCGATTTGTGCCATTTGCGGCGGCCCGTTCCGGCGAGGCCCTCAATGTCCATCAGCGCTTGGCGAAGCGGCTCCTGCTCTCGGGCGCTTACCACCGCTACCACCACAAAAATATCCGATGCGGCATCCTGGCCGGTCTCGTCAACGTAGCAATAGAGTTTCTGCACACCGAGATGATACAGGAAGGATCCGAAACTCAATAATGCTTTATCCCTGCAGCATTTTGGCATTTCGCATCGCGGCGGCACTCCCTACTCACCTTGTTGGTTCCGGTTCAACTTCAGTAGACAGGGAAATCACAGAAAGTCTCTCATTTTAGAGAGCAGTTCATTAAGTTCTTTGATTTGCTCCATGATTTTGTCCCTCTTAAGGTGCAACCCCTCTTCGGCGTTCCTCATCCATTCCTCGAACTCATCGTCGGGCATATTGTCCTTCATAGAAAGAAGCTACCAAACCAGATAAAATAATTCTAAAATCAAAGTGCTCCAGTAGCTCTGAGAATGAGAAACGCCGGTTGCCACGATGGCGGAGCCGGCATTTTTGTCTCCATTTGCTAGAATGAAGTCATGGCACTGATACAGTGCAGTGAGTGCAGCGGCGAGGTATCCGACAAGGCGATTGCGTGCCCGCACTGGGGGAAACCCACCGCGTCGAATACAAATCTCGTATTCACTGGTCCGCCGGTTGCTGCAGACGCGAACCCAGCGGCCAATAGTGAAGAGTCATACATAGCACCCGAATACATTGAAAGAAAGCCCGGAAACTCTTTGAAGCGATTGACAAAAATAGCCGCTTTGACGATAGGCGTTTGCGTGGTGTTAGAATTTGGCGATTGATCCATTATGTTCTGGAAAACACTGAATGGCTGAGCTCCGCGTATGGAGGATAATGCCTTGAATTTAAATGGATTCTTCGAGTCGGATAATGCAATTACAAATCCGGGAACCCCCTCAATCCCCACTTTTTGAGCGAGCGCCTCTCCTTTCTTAATCATGTCCTCGTATCTATTAGAACTTACTCAAACAATCGTATATCTAAATATTTTAAGAAAAAAAGAGAGGGTACACTATCGGGCGCCCGAGGAAAAAAATAAGGTCGTTGGGAATGACAGTGAAGATAACTGATAAATTGCTGCAGAATAATGTTTTGGCGGAGAGGGTGGATTCGTTTCTTGACAGGTTATTGATAACACGTAAGTTATGGATTCTATTATACAGCCAATACCGCCAAAACAGCATAAACCCCACTTCCAAGTACGCTACAGGTACACGGGCTTTTGATGTAATCCTATCGCATATTTTTCGATGATCGCCCGCATTATCCGTCTGCATCTCGAACCATGACCCAATCTGTATCAGCGGCGCATCGACCGCAAGAATATCTTTGGCAGGGAAGGGAATCAAGATGAAAGCGGGGCGGTATGCCTTCAAAGGCCCAGCCGGCGGTTACAACACCAGCCGCTTGAGGCCGGCGAGAATTGTCA